>NZ_JAUQTZ010000210.1:0-7632 GCF_059803845.1 Rhizobium sp. UFLA01-1127
AGGCAGGCCTCTCTCCGGCCGACATCACGCCAGTTCCGGTCGGCGCCGGCCAGACCTTCATTGCGGCCATGCAGCAGGATGCCATCCAGGTGGGCATGACCACCGAGCCGACGATCTCGCGCCTGCTGAAGACGGGCGAGGCCAAGATTCTCGTCGACCTGCGCACGCTCAAGGGCACCGAGGAGGCGCTCGGAGGTACCTATCCGGCGGCTTCGCTCTATATGGATGCCGCATGGGTCGACGCGCATAAGGAAGAAGTGCAGAAGCTCGCGAACGCTTTCGTCAAGACGCTGCGCTTCATCAATACCCATTCGGGTGCCGAGATCGCCGACAAGATGCCGAAGGATTTCTACGTCGGCGACAAGGAGGGCTACATCAAGGCTCTCGACGCCGGCAAGGAAATGTTCACGGCCGATGGCGTGATGCCGGAAGATGGTCCGAAAACGGTTCTCGCCGTACTCTCGCAGTTCTCCAAGAACGTGAAGGGCAAGACGATCGACCTGTCGAAGACCTACACGACGGAATTCGTGAAGAACGTCAAGTAGCAGTCTTAGTGCCGCTTCCGGGCAGTGCCGGAAGCGGCAGTTCAAGAGAGTTTGCAGTTCACCGGGCTTTGCGTGCATGCCCCGAAGGCACGCGTCAGGATCAGCACCATGCAACAGGATGAACGCCGCATGCCGGCGATCGAGCTCATCAATGTCAGCCGCCGTTTCGTATCGCCGACCGGCAAGTCGCTGACCGCACTGCGCGATTTCAACATGACCGTCGAGCGTGGCGAATTCGTCGCCGTTGTCGGCCCGACGGGCTGCGGCAAGTCGACGACGCTCAATCTCGTTACCGGCCTTGCCAAGCCGAGTGCCGGCGAAGTCCGCCTGATGGGCGGCCCGGTCAATGGCATCGACCCGCGCGTCGGCTTCGCCTTCCAGACGGACGCACTCTTCCCTTGGAAGAACGTCATCGAAAACGTCATGGCAGGCCCGCTTTTCCGTGGCAAGTCGAAGGCCGAGGCCGAGAAGATGGCCAAGGACTGGCTCGCCCGCGTCGGCCTTTCGAAGTTCCTGCATCACTATCCGCACCAGCTGTCGGGCGGCATGCGCAAGCGCGTTTCGCTGGCGCAGACCTTCATCAACGAGCCGGAAATCCTGCTGATGGACGAGCCCTTCTCGGCGCTCGACGTGCAGACCCGCACGGTCATGCATGAGGAGCTGCTGAAGCTCTGGGCCGAACGCCAGGCTTCGGTGGTCTTCGTGACGCACGATCTCGAAGAAGCCGTGGCGCTTGCCGACAAGGTCTATGTGCTGACGGCCGGCCCGGCGACGGTCAAATCGGTCTACACGATCGACCTGCCGCGCCCGCGCGTCGTCTCGGAGATCCGCTACGAGCAGAACTTCATCGATTATTGCAAGACGATCTGGGACGACCTGCGTGAAGAGGTCGAAACCAGCTATCGCCGTGCCGCGGAAGCGGCATAAGGGAGGATTGATCATGGCAAACACAGCTCTCGAAGCAGGCAATGCCCCGATCTTCCGCGCCGGTACCTCGGATGCGGAGATCGAAGCCGCAGCGCTGAAGGCGCTCGCTCGTCGCAAGTATGTCGTCACGGGCTGGCAGATCGGCATTCTGCTCGCCATTCTCGGCCTCTGGCAGGTTACTTCCGACCTGCACTGGATCGATCCGTTCTTCTATTCGAGCCCCTACGGCATTGCGCTGCGACTCTGGGATTGGATTACCGAAGGCACCGAGAGCGGCCCCCTCTGGTATCATCTCGGCGTCACCATGGAAGAGGCGCTGATCGGTTTCGTCATCGGCTCGGTCACCGGCGTTCTCGTCGGCGTCGCCCTTGGCCGCAACAAGCTCGCCTCCGATATCCTGTCGATCTACATCAAGGCGATCAACTCGATTCCGCGCGTCGTTTTGGCGCCGATCTTCGTGATGATCATGGGCCTTGGCCTGCCGTCCAAGGTGGCGCTCGCCTTCATCATGGTGTTCTTCGTCGTGTTCGCCAATGCCTTTCAGGGCGTTCGCGAAGCCGACCGCAACATGATCGCCAATGCCCGCATCCTTGGCGCCTCCAACTGGCAGGTGACGCGCAACGTCATTCTGCCGTCGGCGATGAGCTGGATTTTTGCAAGCCTGCACATCTCCTTCTCCTTCGCCATCATCGGCGCCATCGTCGGCGAATTCGTCGGATCGCTTGCCGGTATCGGCTACCTCATCTCGATCGCCAAGGGTACCTATGATGCAGCCGGCCTCTATGCCGCGATCATCCTGGTGATGGTGGTGACGCTCGGCGCCGAATATGTGATGACGCTCATCGAAAACCGCATCACCCGCTGGCGTCCGCAGCAGAGCCTCGACACGCATTAAGCGTTGGTTTTCTGGTCCCTCCCAAGGCCAGGGCCGGGCATCTTGCCCGGCCTTTTTTATTGGGTCAGAAGACAGCAGTCATCCTCGCCCTTCGAGGCTTCGCGCCTCAGGGTGAGGATGGAGTGCGCGCGGTCTTGCGCAGAAAATTGCAATATTATGGAGCAGTTGCCACAAGATCCAAGCGAAGGGCTGATGCTACCGGGGCACTTGCCCCATAATGCCGCAACTATGTCGGCGCTGCTGAAAACACTAGCGGTCCGGATGGCAGCATCAGATTTCTGCCTGGCCTTCGAGGTAGAAGACGCAAGAACCCTCAAGCTCGACGCGCTCGCCGAAAGTACGGCAACGTAGCTCACCACCACGCGCGGAGGCCTGGAATGCGCGTAGGCTGGTTTTGCCGAGCCGGCTCGCCCAATAGGGCGTGAGCGCGCAATGCGCTCCGCCCGTGACCGGATCTTCAGGAATGCCTTTGGCGGGGGCGAAATAGCGGCTGACGCAGTCATAGCCATCGTCGCCGGGTGCGGTGACAATCACGCCAGCCCGGTCAAGTAGGGTGACTACCCCGAGATCCGGGGCCAGTTTCCGAACCTGTTCGGCAGTTTCCAGGACCGCGAGATAGTTATGCTGATCGACCAAAGTCTCGGTCGGGTTCTGCCCGATCGCGGCGATTAGCGCCTCGGGCGTGGAAGTGGCAAGCATGGGCCGAGCCGGAAAGTCCATGACGTAGCTGTCCCCCGAACGGGAAACGACGAGCGGGCCGCTTGCGGAATGGAAGGTTACGACCTCCCGACCCGGCTCAAGCCGCTCAAGAACCACGGCAGCGCTTGCGAGCGTGGCATGGCCGCATAAAGGCACCTCAACGGTCGGCGTGAACCAACGCAAACGATAGTCGGCGCCATCACGAACCAGGAATGCGGTCTCTGCGAGATTATTCTCGGCGGCGATGTCCTGCAGACGCGCATCATCGAGGAAGCTTTCGAGAATCATCACGGCAGCCGGATTGCCGCCAAAGCGCCGCCGCGTGAAGGCGTCTACCTGGAAAATCTGTACCAAGATTAAGGTCTCCGTTCATTTGCTCCCAGACAGCCGCTGATTAACCAAGCAGTCAATTCGCTTGTTGTCGCCGTGACAATTTCAAGGGACACGTCGATGCTTTGTGGCACTTGCTCCATAATGCCGGAAAATTGCCCATGGTGAGGCGCGCAGGCCATAAGGCCGAAGCCTCGAACCACGAGGGCGGATGGTGAACAACGGCTCTCAGGCAGCCGGCAGCCGTACGCGGACCAGCAGCCCGCCGCCGGCCGCATCGCCAAGCGTGACCGAGCCGCCGGCGCCGTCGACCACTTCGCGGACGATGGCGAGGCCGAGGCCGCTGCCTTCCGGCTCCGTGCCCATGATGCGATAGAAGCGTTCGAACACCTGCGCACGCTCCGCCTCGGGAATGCCCGGCCCGTTGTCTTCAACCCATAGGAGAGCCGTATCGCCTTCCCGGCCGATACCGACCGTGACGCGACCGCCCGCCTGCGTATAGCGGAGTGCGTTGTCGACGAGGTTGACCAGCATCTCGCGCAGCATCGTGCCGTCGCCCTCGATATGCACCGGTGTCTCGTCGGCCTCCAGTCCGAGATCGATATTGCGGCGCAGGGCCTCTTCGGCGAGCGTTTCCAGCACCCGCCGGGCGGTTTCCGCGAGCTCGATCGTGTCGTTGCGCGGCCGGCGGCTGCCGGGTTCGGCGCGCGAAAGCGTCAGGAGCTGGCTCGCAAGCCGCGTTACCTGCCGCGTGCTGGAGCGCAATGCCGTGAGTGCCTCGTCACGACGGCCATTGTCCGTTTCTCGAGCCGCGACGCTTGCCTGCGTGGAAATCAGCGCAAGCGGCGTCCGCAGCTGATGGGCGGCGTTGGAGACAAAGCGGCGTTGCGCCGCCATCTGGTTCTGCACGCGCTCCATATGGTCGTTGAGGGCATGGACGAGCGGCCGAAGCTCGTTCTGCACCATGTGGGGGTCCAAAGGATCGAGGCGCTGGCGGCCACGCTCGCGCACCGCGTCCCGCAGCCGCAGCACGGGAGCAAGACCGCGCTGCAGGCCGAAAATGGTCACCAGGCCGGCAAGCAGCACAAGCGCGAGCTGCTTGGTGAAGTCCGACAGCCACAGTCTGCGGCGCATTGCATATTGGCTATTGTGGGTGACGGCAACGACGACGGAAATCGTGCCGTCCTGATCGAGGCCGACAACCGGATGGCTGAGCATCAGCACGCGGACGCGGTCGGTCCGGAACGTCCTGTCCTCGCCGATCATGTCGCGCTTCGGCCGAGGCAGATCGGGGAAGCCGGCGACGAGATTTCCCCAAGCGGTCACGATCTGGTAGAAGACGCGGTCCCCATAGCCGGTATCGAACATTTCCAATGCGGCAGGCGGGATATCGATCTGTACGCTGCCGCTGGCATCGGCTCGCACGGCCTCCGCGATCACGCGTGCCGAAGCGAGCAAGGTGCGGTCGGTGACGAGATTGGCCGTCGCGTCCGCCGAACGGAAGCTCAGATAGAGGTTGACGCAGATCGCTCCGATCAACGTCAGGACGACCCAGGCGAATAGTTGCGCGCGAAGGCTCGTCGTCACCGCGCCGGCGGCGCGGCTCATGCCCCCCTGAGCTGGTGAAGTCTCGTCATTGCGCATGGCGAAGCAGGTAACCCAGGCCGCGCAGCGTCGCGATCTGCACGGTGCTGCCTTCGAGCTTCTTGCGCACGCGATGCACATAAATCTCTATGGCGCTGGTGTCGGCGAGATCGTCGAAGCCGAAGACGCTTTCCGACAGCGTCGCCTTGGTGACGGTGGTACCCGCTTTCATGATCAGATGTTCGAGCACGGCATGTTCGCGCGGCGTCAAAGCCAGGGATTCGCCGGCGAGAAAGAACTGTCGCGTCCCGCCGTCGAACACCAGGTCGCCGACAGCGATCTCGGGGGCTGCACGATCGTGACCGCGACGGACGGCCGCGCGTATGCGGGCCTCGAGCTCGGCGATTTCGAAGGGTTTTGCCAGATAGTCGTCGGCGCCGCTGTCGAGGCCGGCGACACGGCCGTCGAGGCTGGCATTGGCCGTCAGGATGATGACCGGCACCTTGTTGCCGCTTTGGCGCAGCCGCTTCAGCAGCGTCAGTCCGTCCATTTTCGGCAGCGACAGATCGAGGATGACGACGGCGTAGGCCGCGACTTTCAGCATATGCTCGGCATCTTCGCCGTCATACGCGATATCGACGACGTATTGCGCCTGACGCAGCGCCTTGCCGAGCCAGGACGCCAGTTCGCGGTTGTCTTCGACGATCAGGAGCCTCATGGACCGACTATACAGCAAGTATCGGATATGGCGAACATTTCCGGCGGTTTTCCAGTCCAGGCGTCATCGGTTGGCGAGCCTTAGGCCCATCTCCCTCACCTCCCTCAGATAGACCTTGCGCGCATAGGGCGGAGTCAGGTTGTGGTCGGCTTCGGGAATGATCGTAAGGCGTATGTCCGGAAAGTGCTTCAGGCCGGCGCCGTTCTCGCCGAACTGGTCATGCAGGTGATCGAGGCCGATGTCATGGGCGCTGTAGATCAGCGACATGTCGACGCCGCGCCTGGCGAGGGTGCGGAAGCCGCCGAGAACAGGTCCCTGTGCGGCGGCAAAGATGGGAAATGCGCCAAGCAGCCGCCGGCTTGCCCGCAGCGCGCGGCGGCCGAGTCCGGTCGCCATGTTGCATATGGCGCTTTTCGCATCGATCTGGCCGCCGAAGAGCCGTCTCAATGTCTCCATCTGCACGAGTTTCCGGCCGTAGGTTTCCAAAGACCGGGGTGCGAAGCGCAGGGCATCATCGACCGATCGGTTCTCGTCCCAATGGAAGCTGTAGGGGTTGACGGTGATGAGGCCGCCGCAGCGTGCATCGCATATGGCGGCCTGGAAGGCGAGATAGCCGCCGCTGCAGCGTCCCACAACGTAGGCCGGCAGCAGATCGCGCCTTTCCAGAAGGTCGAGCGCTTCCGCGACATCGCGATGCTGTTCGCGGGAATAGAGTACCTGTTCCGGGGCGCCGGAAAGCGGCGGACTGTCGCCGACATTGGCCGTGTCGAAACGCAGCGACGCAATGCCGTCGCGGGCAAGCGCGCGCGCCATGCTGACCGACATCCGGCCCCAGCCGGCATGCCTGTCATAGGCCGTCGTCAGGAGCAGTGCGGTTGCGCCCGTGCGGGCACCTTCGGGTTCGCAGAGTATGCCGAACAAGCGGTTTCCGGCGCCGAAACGCAGCGGCGTTTCATGAAAGCCTTCGCCGATGAGAGATTCCGCAACGGGCACGGCGAGCCCCGCCGAGGTGGCCGTGCCGGGCTGGGTGGCGATCGACTGCACCCAGGCGACGATTTTTCGGCCGGCTGCGGCGGGCATGACGGCGATGGTGGGGTTCGAGACGAGATCGTCATAGCCGTCATAGGCGGACTGCTCAACACTAAGGCCAAGCGTCTCGAGATGGCGCGCGAAATCTGCATCTCCCGGCCGGCCGGGCCGTGCCAGCACAAGGCAGTTCGGCACGGCGAGCCGGTCGAGCGTCATCAGGTTCAGTTTCCTGACCGCATCGGCGGCGCTGTCGGGCATGCGCAGGCTGGCGACGGTGACGCCCTCTGTCTGGCGCTGCGCTTCGGGCAGCCCCATGCCTTCATCGATCATCTTGGACCAGACGGCCAGTTCGCGCAGGTAGGACCGGCCGGAGACGACAGGGGCAAGAAAGGCGATGCCGCCGACGCTGGGAAGGCGCTCGGCGAGCGCAGCGGCGATGGTGCCGCCAAGACCCTGGCTGACGAGGATAAGGCGTTCGCAGCCGGAAAGCGCCTTCAGCTTTGCGGCGGCGGCCAGCGCGGTTTCCTGCCACAACATCAGGCCTTCGCCTTCATCGGTAGCATCAAGCGCATCGCCGGTGCCGGCATAGTCGAAACGCAGGCTTGATATGCCGAGGTCGGCGAGATCTTCCGCGAGGATCCGCCAGAATTTGCGGATGCACATCTCCTCGAAGCCCCAGGGGCTCAGAAACAGGACGGCGGTGCTGCGCGGCGCTGCAATGGCCGGTGCAAACAAGCCGACTGTGCCGGCGAAGGTTACCGGTGTCGCTGCCGATCTTGTCTGCTTTTTTGTCTGTTCTTCGGCGGCTCCCCAACCAGCCATGATAGTCTCCAATGAAAGAACACAAGGGGTAGAACACCTTCAACCGGTGGCCTTTCCCTGGGTTCGGATGTGGTTTGACCGGC
>NZ_JAUQTZ010000211.1:0-7591 GCF_059803845.1 Rhizobium sp. UFLA01-1127
TAGAATCGATGATGTCGGAGGCAAGCCGGGTGCTGTCGGGCATCTCGCGCGGCGCCGGCCTGGTGATCACCTCGAAGAGCGACCCGGTTCTCAAGCATGTGGAGTTCATCCGGCTGGAGCCGACCAAGGCGCTTGCCGTGCTCGTTGGCGATCACGATCAGGTCGAAAATCGCATCATCGAACTGCCAGCCGGCACCACGTCCTCGCAGCTCACCGAAGCCGCCAACTTCCTCAACGCCCATATGACTGGCCAGACGATGCCGGAATTGCGGCGGCAATTGCAAAGCCTCAAGGAAAATGTGCGTCAGGAGCTGGATACCCTGTCCCATCAGCTGGTCGAGCGCGGTATAGCAGTCTGGTCCGGGGGCGATGACGACGGCAAGCCGACGCAGCTCATCGTGCGCGGCCAGTCCAATCTGCTCGCCGAGATCGGCGGTGCGGAGGATCTGGATCGCCTGCGGTTGCTCTTTGACGATCTGGAAAAGAAGGACAGCCTGATCGAGATCCTCAATCTTGCCGAAAGCGGGCCGGGCGTGCGCATCTTCATCGGATCGGAAAACAAGCTCTTCTCGCTGTCCGGTTCCTCGCTCATCGTTGCGCCCTATCGCGACGAAGATGATCGTATCGTCGGCGCGGTCGGCGTCATCGGCCCGACGCGGCTGAATTATGCCCGCATCGTGCCCATGGTGGACTATACGGCCCAGCTTGTTTCGAGGTTATCGCGGCCTGGGATGTGACGGCAGCGGCCATATCCGGCCGGAGATGATTGCGGCGGTCGCGAAATGCCGCGAATTGGCTGTTCTTCTCGACAAAGCCTTGATTTTTTCCGGCCAAACCTCGATATCGGGCACATTCAAAGACCAAGCAATTCGGAGACCGTCATGACCGACGAAACAACGAAAACCGGACCTGACGCCACGGCGGCCGACACGTCAGCGGAATTCGCGCAGGATGCTGCGGAAACCGTTGACACGGCCGAGTCGTCTCAGCCGGATCCGGTTGAGCTGCTGAAGGCCGAAAACGGCGAACTGCGTGATCGCTACCTTCGTCTCGCCGCGGAGATGGACAACCTCCGTCGCCGCACCGAGCGCGACGTGAAGGATGCCAAGTCCTATTCCGTGGCAAGCTTCGCCCGCGACATGCTCTCGGTGGCGGACAATCTGCGCCGTACGCTGGATGCCATTCCGGCGGAAGCACGCGCCAGCGCCGATGCCGGCCTGAACACGCTGATCGAAGGCGTGGAGATGACCGAGCGTTCGATGCTCTCGGCCCTGGAGCGTCACGGCGTGCGCCAGCTGGAGCCCGTCGGACAGAAGTTCGACCCCAATTTCCACCAGGCCATGTTCGAAGTGCCGAACGCCGAAGTGGCGAACAATACCGTCGTGCAGGTGGTGCAGGCCGGCTTCGTCATTGGCGACCGCGTTCTGCGCCCGGCCATGGTCGGCGTTGCCAAGGGCGGCCCGAAGATCGTCGAAAATGCCGAGCAGGGCGCCAACAGCCCGCTGGACGAAAAGGACGCCTGATCCTTTTTCGGGTAGCGCAATTCCAGGAAAAGTGCGCCGCGGTTTTCCGTCCGGAATTGTGTAAAAACAAAATGATGGAGCGTTTTCGCGATTCGAGGAAAAGCGGAAAGGCTCCAGCGGCAACAAAAGAAAGAGCCGGACGACGTCAGATCGTCCGGCTCTTGTTTTTGTCTTGGTTCGATGCGGCGCGGGCCGTCACGCAGCGTTGGATGCCTGCTCTTCGTTGAGGAATGCGTAGATGGCGGAGGCTGAATCGGTGGCCCGCAGCTTGGCGACCAGATCCTGGTCCCGCAGAACGCGCGCAATGCGCGACAGCGCCTTCAGGTGGTCGGCGCCAGCACCTTCGGGCGCAAGCAGCAGAAAGACGAGATCGACGGGCTGGTCGTCCAGGGCCTCGAAATCGACAGGCGCTTCGAGACGCGCGAAAATGCCGGCGATAGACTTGATGTTGGCAAGCTTGCCATGCGGAATGGCGATGCCGTTGCCGACGCCGGTGGAGCCCAGGCGCTCGCGCTGCAGCACGACATCGAAAATTTCTCGCTCCGGCAGGCCCGTCAGCTTGGAGGCCTTGGTGGCCAGCTCCTGAAGCAGTTGTTTTTTGGAATTTGCCCTCAAGGCGGGTATGATCGCATCTTGCTGTAGCAAATCTGCCAATGCCATTCTCTTTTTCCTTCGTGTCGCCGAGAACCGATGACGAGCAAGCAGCGGCCGGTCGCCACTGGGCGCAGCCGCCGCTCATCTTCCATTCTCAGCCTTTGATATTGGCCGCGTCGATCCAGCCAATGTTACCGTCCTGGCGACGGTAGACGATGTTCAGATGTTCCTTGCCGGGGCTGCGGAAGAGCAGCAACGGCTCGTCGGTCATGTCGAGCGCCATCACGGCCGTCGCAACCGACATGGTCTTCAATTGCTTCGTGCTCTCGGCAACGATCGCCGGTGCGAAATCGGCGGGAACCTCCTCGTCGTCATCGGGCACGCCGTCCATGACGGTGTAGGCGACTTCAGCCTGGCCGTTCATATGGTTGCCGGCTTGATGGTCCTTGAGTTTGCGTTTGTAGCGGCGCAGGCGCTTTTCGATGCGCTCGGACGCTGCATCGAAGGCAAGCTGTGGGTCCATGGCTTCGCCGGCAGCATGCAGCACGACACCGCTGTCGAGATGAAGCTTGCAATCGGCCGCAAAGCGCGAACTGGACTTCTGCACAGTTACCTGACCCGAATACCCCCCGTCGAAGTATTTGGTCACGGCCATACCGATCTGGTCTTCTATCCGTTGGCGGAAGGAGTCACCAATTTCCATATGTTTACCGGAGACACGCACACTCATGGAGTTTCCCTTCTTGTAGTGGTTATTGCGCGTATCAGTTTACGCCAAGCCTCAAGCTCATCCAAGCACTTCACGCAGTCAAAGGCAAATTGCGTATCTCGACCGCCTTTTGGATGGTGGGGATAAGTTTCATGGTCGTGCTGTCAGTCCTGCAGCGATTGCGGCGGGCTTCTAGCCTTGCCGCATGGGAAAGTCAACCGCGTCTTAACGGACTGTTAGGAGTCGGACATCCGGCGGTTGAAAGGCCGCAATCGTCAGAAACCGGAGACTTTGGCGAGCGCTCGTTTCTCGCGTCGGCGCTGTACCGACGAGGGAATGTTCATGGCTTCCCGGTATTTTGCAACCGTGCGGCGGGCAAGCTCGATCCCGCCCTTCTTCAGCGTATCGACGATATCGTCGTCGGACAGAACCGCATCCGGGCTTTCGTTCGAGATCAGCAGGCGGATCTTGTGGCGCACGGCCTCAGCCGAGTGGCTGTCGCCACCCTCGACGGCGCCGATCGAAACCGTGAAGAAATATTTGAGTTCGAACAGTCCGCGCGGCGTCAGCATATACTTGTTCGAGGTCACGCGGCTGACCGTCGATTCATGCATCTTGATGGCATCCGCCACGGTTTTCAGATTGAGCGGCCGCAGGTGATCGACGCCATGCAACAGGAACGCGTCCTGCTGCCTGACGATCTCGCTTGCCACCTTCATGATCGTCTTGGCGCGCTGGTCCAGGCTGCGGGTCAGCCAATTGGCGTTCTGCAGACATTCCGACAGGAAGGCATGATCCTGGCTGGTCTTGGAGACGGATGCGAAATAGGACTGGCTCACCAGCACCCGCGGCAGCGCATCCGGATTGAGCTCCACCAGCCAGCTCCCGTCCGCGGCCGGACGCACGACGATATCGGGCATGATCGCCTCGGATATGTCGGTCTCGAAGCCGCTGCCGGGCTTGGGGTTGAGCTGGCGGATCTCCGCCATCATGTCGAGCAGGTCTTCCTCATCGACGCCGCAGAGCCGCTTCAGCGTGGCAAAATCGCGCCGGGCAAGCAGCTCGAGATTTTCTATCAGCCGCTCCATGGCGGGATCGAAGCGATCCTTCTGCCGGAGCTGGATTGCCAGGCACTCGCTGAGGGAGCGGGCAAAGACGCCGGGTGGATCGAGCTGTTGCAGGACATCCAGCACGCGCTCCACGTCTATGAGCGCCGTGCCGAGGCGTTCTGCCGTTTCGCCGAGTTCGGCGCGCAGATAGCCGGCATCGTCGAGCTGATCGACGAGGTGCTGGGCAATCAGCCGGTCGCCCATGGCGGGGAGCGAGAAGGGGATCTGTTCATTGAGATGATCGCGCAGCGACACCTGGCCCGCGACGAAATCGTCCAGATCGTAGCTTTCGCCGGCTTCGCCGCCGGGCATGGATTTCCACTGGCTGAGCAGCTCCGGCGCATCGGCGCGCTGCGGGCCGCCATCGTCGGGAAAGACGTCGCTGAAATTGGTGTCGAGCTCCTCGCTCAGCCGGGTGGTATTGCCGGTGTTGTCGTTCTCGTACCAGTCGCTCGCAAGATCACCGCCGCCGCGGTCGGAGTCGTCGTCGCCGTGGGATTCTTCCGCAGCTTCGAAACGGTCATCCTTGGTCTCGCGGTCTGCATTGCTGCCTATATCCTCGTCATTTGACGAAAATTCCAGCAGCGGGTTCTTCTCGACTTCCTGGGCGATGAATTGAGTGAGTTCGAAATGAGTCATCTGCAGCAACTGGATGGATTGCATCAGTTGCGGTGTCATCACCAGGCTCTGGCTTTGGCGCAGAAAAAGATTGGCCGATAGTGCCATGGCGGACGCGAGACTCCCCTTGAACTCCTCGGGAATCCGCGCTTCCATCCATTAAAATCTTCGCGAAATTCCAACTGGCCCAAAAATTGCTTTTTTATTGGATTTGGTCAAGCGGAACTGTGAAGCGGAAGTAGATTTCCGCCATGCAACGGCACGCCGGTAATATTAGCGCGTGAAGGAATGGAATTTCAGCCTATCAGAGGCTGAAATTGTCACCCAGATACAGCTTGCGTACTTCAGGATTGCTGACGATATCGTTCGCCCTGCCGTGCGTCAGCACCTCGCCCGCATGGATGATGTAGGCACGGTCGATGAGGCCGAGCGTCTCGCGAACATTGTGATCGGTAATCAACACGCCGATGCCGCGGGCGGTCAGGTGATGCACGAGGTTCTGAATGTCGGCGACCGAGATCGGATCGACGCCGGCGAAGGGCTCGTCGAGCAGCATGAAAGTCGGGTCGGTCGCCAGCGCGCGGGCGATTTCAAGGCGGCGGCGCTCGCCGCCCGAAAGGGCGATCGCCGGCATGGTGCGCAGATTGCGAATGTGGAACTCCTCCAGCAATTCGTCGATCTTGCGCTCCCGCTTCGTCTTGTCCTTCTCATGGACTTCGAGTACGGCGCGGATGTTTTCTTCCACGGTCAGGCCGCGGAAGATCGAGGCTTCCTGCGGCAGGTAGCCGACGCCGAGCCGCGCGCGGCGGTACATCGGCATCGTTGTGACGTTGTTGCCGTCGATCTCGATCGTGCCTTCATCGACCGGCACCAGTCCGGTGATCATGTAGAAGCAGGTGGTCTTGCCCGCACCGTTCGGCCCGAGCAGCCCCACGGCTTCGCCGCGGCGTACAACCAGCGAAACGCCGTTGACGACGCGCCGCCTGCCGTAGGTCTTGGTGAGGCCACGGGCGATCAGCGTGCCCTTATAGCGTGCCTTGTCCGCAGCCGGCGAGCCCGATGCTGCAGAAGACGGCCCGGGCACGCCGGGCAAAGTGGAGGTTGTCGATGTCGTCACGAGGGAGCCGGTATCAGTTCTTTTTTTGCTGCTGCTGTACTTGCTGCGACTTCGGATCGAGCTGGATCTGGACGCGGCCCCCACAGGCATCGAGCTGTGCTTCGCCCGATGCCATGTGCACGGTGAGCTGGCAGCCTGTGAATACGTTCGGCCCGTCGGTCAGAACCACCTTCTTGCCCTTCAGGACCGCAAGCTGATTGGTCATGTCGAAAGAACCGTCGTCCGCCGTTGCCGTCTGCGTGCCCGAGACGAGGTAGACCTTGTCGGTGACCAGAATATGGTCGATGTTGGCGTCGCCCGACACCAGCGACTGGTTCTGCTCCTTGGCGGCCTTGGCGACCGGGTTGTCGAGCTGCTTGGCGTCACCCGCCTGCTTCTTCTTGTAGAAGACCGTCATCTTGCCAGCCTGCATGGTCGTGGTGCCCTGGACCACCTTGACGTTGCCGGTAAAGACGGCCTGGCTCTCCTGGTCATGGATCTCCAGCTTGTCGCTTTCGATCTGGATCGGCTGATCCTTGGAGAGGGCAAGACCCGGCATCGAGCTGGTCGTCGACTGCGCGCCGGCGTCGGCAGCTGCGAAGAAGGCGACTGCGCCAAAAGCACAGAGAAGGCCGGCCTTGCGCAAGCCGGAGTTGAAAATTGAATTTGGCCAATACTTTATCATGAACCGCCCGGCTTCTGTTCGCTATCTGAATTATGGAGAGCAGCAGGTTCGATGTTCATCCGAACCTGCCCGTCGAATTCGATTACGCTTCCCTTATCCGTCATCTTGAGCGAACGCGCAACAACCGACATGCCGCCTCGGGAGATGGCAACCTGATCCTGGCTGGAGAGATCACCCTTCTTCACGTCCAGGAACGCGGTCGTGAATTCGGCGCGCAGGCCATTGTCCATCTCGACGACGAAGGGCTCGGTAAGCTTCAGCGTGTCGGCCTGGCGATCGAAATCCGCGCTCTGGGCCACGACATGCGCGATCACGTTGGTGTTGACCGGCATGGATGCCTTGATGGTCTTCAGCGTGATCATGTTCGGGTTCCTGATGTCCTGCAGCGCCTTTTCGGCGAGGAGGGAATAATTGATGCCGTCCTTGTTGCGTCCGGCGATCGCGGGCCGCTCCATGACCACCTTGCCGTCCTCGATCCTGGCGCCTTCGATCTTGATGTCGGCCGGCAGGTAGGCGCGTATGACGGAGACGGCGACGAATATCAGCGACACGATGACGGCGGCAAGCGGTAGCAGCACCCTGAGCCGCTTCACGCGGTTCGAGTGGAAGATCGCGTCCTTATACGCGTTTCTTTCCGGCATCGAGCGCATTGCCTCGCCGGGGGGCTCGATCGTATTGAGCATGCAACAGTCCGTCTTCTTATGATCCGGAGAACCGCATTCACGCTATGCGAGGCTGTGCCAAAAAGCCTGTCGGATCGTTTCGCATTATTGCAATGGCTTGCCAATATGGATTTTTTTCTGCAGCGGGCGAATTTAGGCAGAAAAATGTGCCATAAACCGGTTTCATCAGGTCGGACGATACCCTATCTGATGAACCGGCAGAGCGGGTCCCGCTGCCGACATCGGGAACGGGAAACGCTTTTCTCTGAAGATTGTGCCCGTTTCAAGGTGTCATACATCCGATTCGTAGCGCATTCGATTTGTTGCAGGGAGAAATAAGGCGTGATGGACAGTTCTGCAATCGCGGATCGGCGACAAATGCGCCGCAAGCTTGGTTTCTGGCGAATTGTTGCCGTTTTGCTGCTTGTGGCGCTGGGATTCGCGCTCTATCGCTTCTTTGCCGCCGACCTGCCGGATGCGCGCGGCCCGCAAATCGCCCGCGTCACGATTTCCGGGCTCATCCAGGATGATCCCGAACTGCTGGAGCGGTTGAAGAAGATCCGCGACAACGATCAGGTCAAGGCACTGATCGTTT
>NZ_JAUQTZ010000212.1:0-7563 GCF_059803845.1 Rhizobium sp. UFLA01-1127
CGTAATTGTGCGGGCTCCAGTTACCCCAGCTGATCGGCGCATCGACGATGGTGGATGTCGGCGTCATGCCGTTCTCCATCGCAACCGAATAGGTGTAGACCTTGAACGACGAGCCTGGCTGGCGCAGCGCCCTGGTGGCGCGGTTGAACTGGCTTTCGCCGTAATCGCTGCCGCCGACCATGGCGCGCACCGCGCCGCCGTTTTCGATCATGACGCTGGCGCCCTGCTTGGCATGATAACGCTCGCCATACTCCATCAGGCTGGATTGAATCGAATCCTCCGCGGCCTTCTGCAGCCCCATGTCGATGGTGGTGCGCACGACCAGCGAGCGCTCGGGGAAGCGGGTCGAAAGCCGCTGCACTTCGTCGAAAGCCCAATCGAGGAAATAGTCCGGAGATTCGATCTGGGCTCGGTCAACGACCGAAGCGGGATTGCGTCTTGCCGCAATGACCTGTCCCTCGGTCATCAGCCCGCTTTGCACGAGATTGGACAGCACATCGTTGGCGCGGGCGCGCGCCGCCGGCAGATTGACATGCGGCGCATATTTCGCCGGTGCCTTGAAAAGGCCGGCAAGCATCGCAGCTTCGGCCAGATTGACGTCGGTAATGCTCTTGCCGAAATAGAATTGCGCCGCCGCCGCTGCACCGAACGTGCCTCCGCCCATATAGGTGCGGTCGAGGTAGAGGCTCAGGATCTCCTTCTTGGAGAGATTGGCTTCGAGCCAGATCGCGAGGAAAGCCTCCTTGATCTTGCGGTCTATGGAGCGCTCATTGCTGAGAAAGATGTTCTTGGCAAGCTGCTGCGTCAGCGTCGAGCCGCCCTGGACGACGCCGCCGGCCTGGGCATTGACGGTGACGGCGCGGAACAGGCCGATCACGTCGATACCGAAATGGTCGAAGAAGCGCCGGTCCTCGGTTGCGAGCACCGCCTTGATGAAATAATCCGGCAGCTGATCGACCGGCACGGAATTTTCGTGAATGATGCCGCGATGGCCGATGACGTTGCCATACCGGTCGAGGAAGGTGACGGCGAAGTTGCCGCGATTGCGCCAGTCGCCCTGGGTCGCTTCGAAGGCCGGCATGGCGAGCATGAGCATGACGACCGAGCCGGCTGTGCCCAGCGTGAGACCTTCGCCGAGCAGTTCGAAAAGAATGCGCTTCCAGCCGCGCACACGGAAGCGGCGGAAGAAGATCGTAATGTCTTCCCAAGCCTCTGCAAGGCGGAAACCTGCGTTCCAAAGGGTGGAGTCGATCCAGGAATCAAGGCGCAGGAAGAAATAGCGCTTCCGCCGCTTTTCGGTCCGGCTGTCCTTCGGCGTCTCGGGCTCCATCTTCTGCCCGCTTTCTGGATTGGATGGGTCTTCCACGCTCTACTTCCCGACCACATTACAGCCGCGTGTCTCCTTGCGGCACACGCAAAACCCATTATCTCATAGAACGGCTGATTGAATAATTGGTTGATTTAGAGAAAAGAACAAGAGACATGCATGCCGCAGCCCGAATTCCTCCTTTTTGTCGGGTGGCGAGGAAGACGATGATGACAGATGAAGTGCCCTTCTGGAAATGCAAGACCCTGACGGAGATGAGCCCGTCGGAATGGGAAAGCCTTTGCGATGGCTGTGGCCTCTGTTGTCTCAACAAGCTCGAGGAGTGGGACAGTGGCGACGTCTATTTCACCTCGATCCGCTGCAAGCTGATGGATGGCGAAAGCTGTCGTTGCACGAGCTATCCGAACCGCTGGGATTTCGTGTCCGATTGCGTGCAGCTGACGCCGGAGAAGGTACCGGAGCTGGAATGGCTGCCGCCCACCTGCGCCTACCGTCTCGTCAATGACGGCCGCGATCTCTACTGGTGGCATCCGTTGATCTCGGGCGATCCGGAAACAGTGCATATTGCCCGTGTTTCCGCGCGAGGACGCACGGTCAGTGAAGATGATGTCGATCTCGACGATTTTGAGGATTATGTCGTCGACTGGCCGCTGACCGTCCAGGACGATATGGAGCCTAATCCTCCGGCAAAGCCATAGATTTCGGCGCTACGTTTCGCCATGCGCGGCACACCAGAGCTTTGATCTCCTTATCATGGGCACGGCGATAAAAAAGCCGTGTCCAGCCCTTCAGGCCCCAGCTACCTTGCACGGCGGCGACCTGCTCGGGCATGGTTGCTAGTGCCATTTGCTGCTGGTCCGGCGTCAGTTTGAGGACGCAGAAATCCGGCCCCCGAAGTGTCATGAAAATCTTGCCCCGCACGCGAAAGTCACGGGTGTCGAAATGAGAGCCCTCCACCGTTTCCGGCAGGCCGAGGGCGAGGGATAGGATTTCCTCGTCGGTCATCCCGCGACAATATCACGTCCTGCCGTCATGCGGTCAATGGAGGCTCGCACGGAGTGCGGCGAGGCGGTCTCGCAGGTAAGGCCGGTTCATTGAATTGAGATTGTCCGCATGATATCGCGCCATGCCCCCGCATATGCACAAGGAGCCGCCGCGTGATCCGTCATATCGTCTTCTTCACCGTTCCCGATCGCGCCAAGCTTGAAGAGGTTCGCTCCGGCCTCTCGATCCTCACGGCCATTCCGCACGCGCGGCTTTTGGAGATCGGCACGAACGTCAAGACCGATCAGCTCGGAACCGAAGTCGATCTCGTCGTCTACGGCGAATTCGACGACGAGGAGGCGTTGGCCGCCTATAAGGCCCATCCGAATTACCAGCGATCCATCGAGCGTGTTCGCCCGCTGCGGGAAATGCGCATCGCCGCCGATTACGAGACTGCAACGGCCGTCCGCAAGCCGTTCTGAATGGGAAACTCAAACGCGGTCGTCCAGTCGGCCGTTTCAATCGCGGCTGGCCTCAATTGCTTGCGATTTCAATTGATTAGGCGCTCTTGCAGAATCTGATCGTTGACGATCTGATTCTTTGCGGAAGATTGTTGAGCCAACTTTTGAAGTCCCGGACTCGACTTCGCAAGAAATCGCGCCAAGCGATTCAAAGAACTCAAAGAAATCCTCATGCTTTATCGCAATAAAGCACCTGGCGGCCGATTGCATGGGCCGCGTGGCGGCATGACCGTTCGTGTCATGCCTATGAGCGGATGATAAACAAGAATGATTAAAGATAACTAAGCCTGCTGCATCGGGTTTGGTGTCGTGAACTCAAATATGCGTTTGGCCGCGCATATCGCCTGCAGATTGTATCGATGGCGAGCGATGGAGCGCCAGTTGGTTGCTCACGTGGCGATCTTGATATCCCGCATCTAATGATTTCATATGGTTACGCTGTCATTCCAGCGCGGCGCGTGCCCGCCAAGCCGAAAATTACAGCCCATTCATTTGCCATTCAGACGTGTTTGGGTAAATAATCGACCAAGTTAATATCCCCATGGGAAGTCCGAAGCATGGCCTCAATTTCAAGCATAGCAGCAGCGGCCCTTGTCGTGGCCGGCTCGGCTGTTTTGCCGGCGCCGACGTCGACCCTGGTGGCCCGTGCCAACAGCGACTGCAGCGACGCGGCAGCCGAAGTCGTCGCCAAGACCGGCGGGCAGCTCCTGTCCGCACAACCCTCCGGCGATAGCTGCATCATCACGGTCCTGGTTCAGGGTAATGGGCAGCGCCCGCGCAAGGTGACGATGAAAGTGCCGATGTGAAGCGCAGGCACCGGAGGCGCCAGCATGCAACTGACATTCTAAAGCCTTGAATTTTACACAAAATCTTTGTCTCAGTGATTCCACTGCAGCGCGATTTACAGTACTGTTTCTCGAACCGGAGAAATTGGATTCAGACATGCGCATTCTCATAGTCGAAGACGATATCAACTTGAATCGGCAGCTTGCCGAAGCCTTGAAGGAGGCGGGCTATGTGGTCGATACCGCCTTTGACGGTGAGGAAGGCCATTTCCTCGGCGACACCGAGCCCTATGATGCCATCATTCTCGACATCGGCCTGCCGGAGATGGATGGCATCACCGTGCTCGAGAAATGGCGCGGCGCCGGACGTGCGGTGCCGGTGCTGCTCCTGACGGCGCGCGACCGCTGGAGCGACAAGGTGGCCGGGATCGATGCCGGCGCCGACGATTACGTCGCCAAGCCGTTCCATGTCGAGGAAGTGCTGGCGCGCATCCGCGCGCTCATCCGCCGCGCCGCCGGCCATGCTTCCTCGGAAATCGTCTGCGGCCCGGTGCGGCTCGATACCAAGAGCTCGAAGGCGACCGTCGACGGCAAACCGCTGAAGCTTACCTCCCATGAATACCGCCTGCTTGCCTATCTCATGCATCACAAGGGCGAGGTCGTTTCGCGTACCGAGCTTGTCGAACATATGTACGACCAGGATTTCGATCGCGATTCCAATACGATCGAGGTCTTCGTCGGTCGTCTGCGCAAGAAGATGGGTGTCGATCTGATCGAAACGGTCCGCGGCCTTGGTTACCGAATCCAAGCTCCGACCAATGCGAATTAAGTCGCTCACCGCTCGTGTTCTGCTGCTGACCACGCTCTGGTCGGCCGTGGCGCTGGTGGTGATCGGCCTCGTCATCTCCAATATCTACCGCAAAAGCGCCGAACGCGGCTTCCAGGATCTGCTGCGAGCGCAGCTCTATAATGTCATCAATTCGGTGACGATCGGCGATCAGGGCGCGCTGTCGGGCAGTCCGCAACTTGGCGATCTGCGCTTTGCGCAGCCGAAGACGGGTTGGTACTGGATCGTCGAGCCGCTCGGCACGTATACGTCGACGCCCTTAGTCTCGTCGTCGCTCGGCGCGTCGAACCTGCCAGTGCTTTCCGTGCTGGAAGCGCCTTTCGACAAGAATTACGAGCGCTACTACGTCGTTACCGACGCCTTCGGAAATCGCGTGCAGGTTGCTGAAACCGAAATCCAGTTCGACACGGACCATGCGGCTCGGTTTCGCGTCACCGGCAATGTTGCCGTCGTCGAGGACGACGTTCGCAATTTCTCTCACAGCCTCTATTTTGCGCTGGTCGGCTTCGGCGTCGGTAGCCTGATCGTCAACGCGCTCGCCATTCTCTACGGTCTGAAACCGCTCGATAAGGCCCGTAGGGCGCTGGAGCGCATCCGCGCCGGCGAAAGCGAGCGGCTGCAGGGTGATTTCCCGCGCGAAATCCTGCCGCTTGCCAATGAGGTCAATGCGCTGATTGAAAGCAACCGCCGCATCGTGGAGCGCGCCCGCATGCAGGTCGGCAATCTCGCGCACTCGTTGAAAACGCCGATCGCCGTGCTGCTTAACGAATCGAGAGTGCTGGAGCGCTCGCATGGCGATCTGGTGAAGAACCAGGCCGAGGTCATGCAGGGGCAGGTCCAATCCTATCTCAATCGTGCCCGCATCGCCGCGCAGCGCGAATCCGTACTGGCGCGCACCGAAGCCGAGCCGGCGCTCGAGCGGCTCATCCGCGTCATGCGGCGGCTGAACGCCGACAAGGAGTTCGAACTTTCCGTCTCGCCCAATCTGGCGCTCGCCATGGAACAGCAGGATCTCGAGGAAACGGTCGGCAACCTTCTGGAAAATGCTGCCCGTTTTGCCGAACACAAGGTACGCTTGGTTGCAAATGAGGCGCCATCCGAGGTCAAGGGCATCGATCCGGCGCGGCGCCACTGGGTGGAACTGGTGGTTGAGGACGACGGTCCGGGGCTGGAGCCGGATCAGATCCGCGAGGCCATGAAGCGCGGGCGCAGGCTGGACGAAAGCAAGCCCGGTACAGGGCTTGGCCTCTCGATCGTCAGCGAGATCACCAACGAATATCAGGGCCGTTTCGAACTCTCCCGGGGTACCTGGGGCGGACTTCGTGCGAGCCTAATTTTGCCGGGTCTGATGAAGGATGTTGCGTGAGGAACGGCATGATGCCAAAAGGACGTTGTGGGTCATGATGATGCTGCAGCGCAGTACCTATGGTTTTGCTTTTTGATACTGGTTCGGTTGTATGAAGCTTCGTACCTTTTTTCTGGTCGTTCCCTCTCTTTTCGCCGCGATTGCGCTTTCCGGTTGCTCCACGACGAGCGGCTTGGGGGGCGGCAAGAGTCTGTTTTCGTCTGCGAAGCCTCCGGCTTCAGCGACCTTCATCAATGCTCTTGATGGTGGCATCGTCGAGCGCGGCGGCGTCAAGCTCAGCGACAGCGACAAGCAGCGCGCAATGGAGGCGGAGTATCGGGCGCTGGAGACCTCGCCGCTCGGCCAACCCGTGACGTGGAAGGGCAGGAATGCAAGTGGGGAGGTTACCCCCGCCGCGCCCTATCAGGTCGGGTCTCAGAATTGCCGGCAATATACCCATACCGTTACCTTCGATGGCAAGTCGACGACGGCAAGGGGAGCTGCCTGCCGCAATGACGACGGCACCTGGACGCCGCTCGACTAAAGCAGTTCCAGGAAAAGTGCGCAGCGGTCTTCCGTCCGGAATCGCGTAAAACAAAAGATGGAGCATTTCGCGGTTCGAAGAAAAGCGGAAAGCTCCGGGTTTCCGTGCCGAAGGCGCGGCGAAACGCCTCAAATCTTCGTCAAAGCCCCCTTTCCCGGTTGGAATAAGCGCCCCGTTAAAGTATGGGCGTGTTTATGCTGTTCTGGATTCTCGTGGCCGTTCTGACGGCCGTTGTCGGCGCTGTGCTGCTCTATCCTCTTTTGCATGGTGCAAAAGAGGCGGAGGACTGTCGCTCGGGGGAAGCCGAAGTCTATCGCGATCAGCTTCGCGAATTGGACCGCGATCTTGCCGGCGGTCTGATTTCCGCGCAGGAGGCCGGCTATGCCCGCGCCGAGATCGGCCGTCGCCTTATCGCAATTACCAAAACCGGGAAGCAACAAGCGAAATTGCCCTTGCGCGGCAATTATCGTCTTGCCCAGGCCTTCATCGTCACCGTGCTTCCGGTCGTGGGCCTCTGTCTTTACCTTGCCAAGGGCGATCCGGGTTTGCCGTCGCAGCCATTGGAAGCTCGGCTTGAGAAGCCTGGAAACGATCTTGCGATCTCGATCGTCAAGATCGAGCAGCATCTGGCGAAGAATCCGGATGACGGCAAGGGCTGGGAGGTGCTCGCGCCGATCTATTTCAGGATCAATCGCATTGGCGATGCCGAGCTTGCCTATCGCAATGTCATTCGCTTGCTGGGGCCGAGTGCGGCCCGCCTCGGCGATCTGGGCGAGGTCCTCGTCGTCAAGGCCGATGGCATCGTGACCGCGGAGGCGCGGGACGTGCTGCAGCAGTCGCGGGCACTGGATGCCACCGATCCACGCACGCTTTTCTATCTGGCGCTGGCGCTGGAGCAGGAGGGCAAGACGGCCGAAGCGAAGACGGCCTTTGCGGCTTTGGCCAAGCAGTCGCCGCCGGATGCGCCGTGGCTTGCTGCCGTCAACGAACACATCGTCAAGAATGGCGGCCAGCCGGCGGCATCGGCGAACGACAAGGCACCCGGCAATCCGACGGCGGAGGACGTGGCTGCGGCCAATGCGCTCGGCAGCGGCGATCGCCAGCAGATGATCCGCGGCATGGTCGACAGCCTCGATGCCAGGCTCAAGGACGATCCGAAGAATTTCGAGGGCTGGATGCGGCTGATCCGCTCCTATGCGGTGCTGAACGA
>NZ_JAUQTZ010000213.1:0-7349 GCF_059803845.1 Rhizobium sp. UFLA01-1127
CAGCCCATATAGTGATGGATCCTGTCCTTGCCGATCGAGAAGCGCGAGGTGCCGTCCGGCATCAGGCCCTGGCCTTGCGTCGAGCGGATCGCGGTGCAAAGATTGGTCTTGCGCGACAAGCACGACGGGCATTCGCGGCATTCGGGCGTATAGAGCGGAATGACGTGGTCGCCCTTCTTGACCGAGGTTACGCCTGGTCCGACATCGACGACGATGCCGGCGCCCTCATGGCCGAGGATCGCCGGGAACAGCCCTTCCGGATCGGCACCCGAGAGCGTGAAATCATCGGTGTGGCAGATGCCGGTCGCCTTGACCTCGATCAGCACTTCGCCGGCCTTCGGCCCCTCGAGCTGAACCGTCATCACCTCGAGCGGCTTGCCCGCCGCAACCGCAACCGCTGCTCTTACGTCCATGGGAATCCTCCAAAATCAATAGCTTGTTTCTTATATTTCGTTTGATTTATCAGCTCGATATCCTTGCCCACAAATCACGTATTTCCTGCCTCATCAGCAGAGATTCCTCCCAGCGGTCGGTGCTGTCTTCGCCATCCCTGCCGGTGATCGCATACGGCTTCGGCCCGAGCTCGCAGGTGAAGGCGAGCGTTGCGTCCTTGTCGGCGCGCTTGCGCCAGCTTTTGAAACCATATTCCCACCAGCCGAGGAAAAGATCGACCCAAGGCCTGTGATGGGGGAAGGAAATTTCGATCTGCACCTGTTCGCGTGAAGCGACGCGGCCGTGAAAAGCCCAGGAACTATCCAGGATCCGGTGAATAAGCGCATGATTTTCGTCGGATACCGGCCAGGCGAATTCGCGTCCGACGAGGAAATGGGAGATATCGCCCAATAGCCGCAAATCCGGCAGCCGATCGAGGAGATCGAGCGTGAAGAATAGATCCGTCGTCATTCGGTCGCGGTGCGTCTCGATCCAGACATCGATACCGGCCTCGTCCGCCAGCCGCTGCCAGCCTTCCAGCAAGGGAATGCAGTCTTCCAGCCGCCTCAGGCGCACGTCGGGCTGTAAGCAGATATGATGGACATTGTATTCGGCGGCGATCTCGAGCACCGGCTTCAGATCGTCCACGGTCTTCGGGAAACATTGTCCCTCCGCCTGCAGGCCATGCTGCTTGAGCAGTCCAGCGACACGGCAAACGACGTTGCGATCGTACCAATGGGTGCTGATGCCGTCGAAGCCGGCGGCGGCGATCTTTTCGATATTTTCTTCCAGAGAAAGCTCCGGATATCGCGCGCTGCGCCGCTCCATGGACCAGAGCGACTGGAATATGAGCAAGTTTTGCATAGGTCCTCCCCTACCGGTGGTTTGCTCAGATCACGAAATCAAAGCCTTTGCCAGTCGCCGCGATGATGGCTTTTGATCATCAGCGCGTTTCATTGCAAAGCGGATGTATTCGCGAGCCGAGGGTCTGCGGTATGATGGTTTTTCATCAAAATACTTTCGGACGCTGATAGGGTCCATCGGTAACTCTTTCCCAAGCGGTCACTTGGGCCGCTGTTTCCTGGGAGGAGAACATGTTGAAGTTTTTGAGTGCAAGCGCGCTCGCGCTGCTGCTGTCGTCGCAGGTCCATGCCGCCGATCGGATCGGCGTTTCGATGGGCTACCTGACGACCAATTTCCAGACCCTGATCGCCAATGGCATGCAGGATTACGCGAAGACAAAAGGTCTCGACCTGCAGGTGGTGGATGCCGCCAACGACGTCAACAAGCAGCTCGATCAGGTGCGCAATTTCGCAGCCGGTGGCGTCTCGGCCATCATCGTCGATCCGGTGGATTCGGATGGCACGCCGGCCATGAGCAAGATTGCCGAGGATGCCGGCATCCCGCTGATCTACGTCAACATCCAGCCGACCGATCTTTCCACCCTCGGAAAGAAACAGGCTTTCGTCGGATCGAACGAAACCGAATCCGGCACGCTCCAGACGAAGGAAGTCTGTCGCATGCTCGGCGGCAAGGGCGAGGTCGTCGTCATGGTGGGCGACCTCAGCAGCCAGGCGGCGCGTCAGCGGACACAGGATGTTCACGATGTGCTCAAGACCGGCGACTGCACCGGCATCAAGGTGGTTCGCGAGCAGGTCGGCAACTGGAGCCGCGTCGATGGCGCCGATCTCGTTTCGAACTGGCTGACCTCCGGCCTGTCGTTCAATGCGGTCATCGCCAACAACGACGAGATGGCGCTGGGCGCGATCTCGGCGATCAAGAATTCCGGCGGTTCGACGGACAAGACGATCGTCGCCGGCATCGATGCGACGCCGGATGCGCTGCAGGCGATGAAGTCAGGCGACCTCAAGATCACCGTCTTCCAGGATGCCAAGGCACAGGGCCGTGGCGCCGTCGATACGGCAATCAAGGCGGCGAAGGGCGAGCAGATCGATAAGGAAGTCTGGATCCCATTCAAGCTGGTGACGAAGGAGAACATGGTTCAGTTCGAGAGCCTCAACTGAGCGAATAAGCGTCGCCAAAGAGGGGTATAGCCGTGGATGCAAGGGAAGGAGGGCTCTATCCCCCTTCCCGTCTCCGCCGCAGCCCGGCAGACTTCCGGTCGCCGTGAGCAAATTTCATCAAATCAATGCTGTCGTTTCCGGCCGGCACCACCGACACTGACTGCATCGTTTCATTCACTGGGAGGCACATTATGGACGACACGCTCTACGGGACGCGCGACAAGCGTGGAGACTGGAAACCCAACAAGCTTCTGCAATATCCGCCCGTCTTCATCTGGCCGGCCAAACCGATCGCGTTCCTGAAATGGGTCTTCGGCTATCCCGGCTACCTGATGCCCTGGAATGTCGTTTATGCCGGCGTTGCAATGCTGCTGTGGCTCTACGCGACGCCCTCAATGGAGACGATGAAGACTCTGGCGCCGGGCTGGATCGCCTATCTCCTTCTGCGCAACGCTGCGCTGGTCTTCCTGTTCTTTGGTGCCTTTCACCTCCGCCTTTACATGCAAAAGAAGCAGGGCACGAGCTTCAAATACAACAGCAAATGGCCGTCGAAGGATAACTCCGCCTTTCTCTTCAGCAACCAGACCGTCGACAATGTGATCTGGACCTTTGCGAGCGCCGTGCCACTCTGGACGGCCTTCGAGGTGCTGACGCTCTGGGCTTTTGCGAACGGCATCATTCCCTACGTCGATTTTGCCGAACACCCGATCTATTGCGCCGTCATCATGCTGCTGGTTCCGGCATTCCGAGATCTGCACTTCTATCTGGTGCATCGCCTGATCCACTGGCCGCCGCTCTACCATACGGTCCACAAGCTGCATCACAACAATGTCAATCCCGGTCCATGGTCCGGCCTTGCCATGCATCCGGCCGAGCATCTCTTGTATTTCTCAGGCGTTCTCATCCATTGGATCGTACCGTCCAATCCGATCCACGCCCTGTTCCACCTCACTCATGCCGCTCTTGCGCCGGCACCGGGCCATGCCGGCTTCGACAAGATCGTGATCGGCGATGAGGCTGGGATCGATACGCACGCCTATGATCACTACCTCCATCACAAGTTCTTCGAATGCAATTATGCCGATGGCGTGATCCCGCTCGACCAATGGTTCGGCACCTTCCACGACGGCTCCAAGGAGGCCGAGGATCGCATGAACAAGCGCTTCATGGAACGCGCCAAGAAATATGCCGAAAAGCAGGCTCGCCGCTCCGGCGGACCGAGCTGATACCAAGTTGAAACCGGCCGGAATTTTCTCAGCCGGTGCAACGATCTCAGGAACTTGCCAAAGGCGGCGCGTGCGCCATATGCGCCTTTGGGCTCTCCCCCCGCCACCGGTCCAACCGGCCGTCGATGGCGGGAAATCCCGGAGCCTGCGGCCCTCCTTCCGCAGGCTCCGGACTTGTCCCTTATCCGTGATTGGATGAAGGACCGATGTTTTCTGACGTATAGGTCAGGAACGGGACCGCCTCTTGACTGACGGGCACATCGATGATCCCCATTCGCGACAGGATCGTATCCAGAGCGCGCCTGGCCTGCGTTTCGGGCGCCTGATCGAGAACGAGCGTCATCAATCCCGATGCGATGAAGCGGCGCGTTTCATCGTTGAGCTCATGTCCTATCCAGACGCAATCCCTCCCCCGTTGCTCCTGAAAGCGCTGAAGCACCGAGCCCACACCGAGATTGGCGCCGCCTGCATTATAAATGCCGACAATATCCGGACAGCGCCGCAGCGCCTGCGTCATCATCTCGGCGGATTTCACGTCGTCATCCAGGCCGAACACGACCTCCGAAAATTGCAGTTCGGGGCTGCCATGGAATTCGAGATAGTCCGAAAAACCGCGAATGCGCTCCCTGTGTATCTGATAGGCCCAGCTGTGACAGACGGCGACGACGCTACCCTTGGCGTGCCTGAGCATGCGTGACATGTAAAAGCCGGCGGTTCGGCCTGCCGCGTAGTTGTCGATGCCGACGAACACGTCATCTCGGCCTGTGAGATAGGAGACGATCTGAACGACTTCGACGCCCGCGGCGCGGGCCTTTCGCAAACTCTCGCGAATTGCGGGATGATCGACGGCTGCGACGATCAGGCCGTGCCGGCGAATGCTGATATTGGCCACATGCGCTGCAAATTTTTCAGGATCGCCCTCCTCGACGAATGTTCGATGAACCGTGATCGAGCTATCCAGCGAGGCTGCAATCCGCTCGAAGGCGCGGTTGAGCCTGCTGAAGAACGGTGACTCCGGCCTGACCAGAATCACTTCGATGCGGATCGTGCCTCGATAGAGGCTCGGAATCAGTCCCTTGTAGCCCAGCCGCTTGGCCGCGAGCACCACCTTCTCCGCCGTCTGCGGCCTGACGCTGCCGCGTTCGTTGAGAACGCGCTCTACCGTCGCAAGACCGACACCTGCCTCGGCCGCGATATCCACCAGACGGGTTTTCTTCATTCCGCTCCTCCTTGATGAAAAATGATCATAATCGGCGTGGAATGTGAAGGGTTATCTCGCGCATGCTTGAACCGATCGGGAGCAGAAAACGAAGCGCGATCAAGGCGCAGCGACAACTTGCTCCCAACATCCGACAATGATTTTCGCGCCTTGCGACGATTGCAATGAGGAGAAAGAAATGACGACCTGGGTTGATGCATACGCTGCCGGTGAAATCGATCAGGAGGACGTGGTCCGCTTCGATCACGCCGGGCGAACCTTTGCGATCTATCGCAGCCCTGACGATGAATATTTTGCGACCGACGGGCTTTGCACTCACGAGAAAATCCATCTGGCCGATGGGCTTGTCATGGATGACACCATCGAGTGTCCGAAGCACAATGGCCGCTTCAGCTACAAAACCGGCGAGGCGCGCGGTGCGCCGGTCTGCATCAATCTGAAAACCTATCCGGTCAAAGTGGAAGGCGATCGCATCATGATCGGGATCGGAGCATGAGCCGCGACAAGGGTATCATCATCGTCGGCGCCGGCGAATGCGGCGCGCGCGCCGCACTGAGCCTGAGAGAGAACGGCTACCAGCGCCCCATCACTCTTATCGGCGACGAGGCCCACCTTCCTTACGAACGCCCGCCTCTGTCCAAAAAGGTTTTGCTGGACGAGGCGCTGCCCGAAATACCCGCCGTTCTTAGCGGTCTCGTGCTGAGCGAACAGGCGATCAGACATATCGGAGGCGCTTCGGCTGATGCCATCGACGCATCGGGAAAGCAGCTTATCCTTTTGGATGGCCGGGCGCTCGCCTATGACAAACTGCTGTTGACGACGGGCGCGATGCCCAGGCGATTACCGAGCGCTCCTGTCAGCGGCCGGATATTCTATCTAAGGACAATAGACGAGGCGCTGGCGCTTCGTTCCCTGATCCGGCCCGACATGCATGTCGGCGTGCTCGGCGGCGGCTTCATCGGCCTGGAAGTTGCCGCATCGGCACGAAGTCGCGGAGCGAAGGTCACGGTGATCGAGTCGCAGGAGCGCATTCTCAAGCGCGGCGTACCTGAGCCGATCGCTGAAACCATCACAGCCCTGCACCAGCGCAACGGCGTCGTCGTGAGGTGCGGCGTGGCGGTTTGCGGGATAGAAGCGGATGAACGGCGCGTCGACATCTTACTCTCCGATGGAGATGTGATTTCGGCAGATGTGCTGGTCGTCGGGATCGGGGCGCAGCCGCGCACCGAGCTTGCTACTAAAGCGGGCATTGCGATCGATAACGGCATTGCCGTCAACGAGCGCCTGGAAACATCGATTGCAGACATCTTTGCCGCCGGCGATTGCTGCTCGTTTCCGCATTCTCTTTATGGCGGTCGCCGGCTGCGCCTCGAAGCCTGGCGCAATGCACAGGATCAGGGCATTCTCGCTGCGGCCAATTTGACGGGTGCGGCTCGCGGCTATCAGGCCGTTCCGTATTTCTGGTCCGACCAGTTCGATCATACATTGCAGATCGCCGGCCTCGTCGATGAGGGACGCACGGTCGTTAGACGCGATCTCGATGACGGCGCCTTCGTTCTGTTTCATCTCGACGCGGAGCAAAGGCTGATCGCTGCCAGCGGCGTCGGCCGTGGCAACAAGGTCGCCAGGGATATCAAACTCAGCGAGATGCTGATTGCCAAGCGTGTCGTCCCGCCGATCGAGGCTTTGACGGCCGGCGTAAACCTGAAGTCTCTCTTGGCAAAGGCAGCATAAAAATTCGCTGTCTCGTCAATCCATGAGGCTGATGGGCCGCATATTTCAGAGAAGCCTTCCAGAAAGGTGCAGAGCCCCGCCTGAGCTGATGTCCACAGCGAGACGGTTGTAACTCTCGATGATCGGATGTCGGGTCGACAACGGTGTGCGGTGGGCTGCGCTGATCACAAGTACAGAAGCACCCGAGGCTTCCGCTGCCTCTATCCCCGCCGATGCGTCTTCAAAAACGAGACATTCTTCAATAGGTTGCGCCAGCATCCTTGCAGCCAGCATGAAGCAATCCGGCGCCGGCTTGCCATTCTCCACATCCTCGCCGGCGATCAGAATTTCCGGCCACGGAAGACCGGCTGCCGCAATGCGGACCTTGGCCAGCTCGCGCGGAGCTGACGTGACGATCGCCCAGCGATCCGGCGGCAGGCTTTTCAGAAAGCCGATAGCGCCTGCGATGGGTTTCACGCCGGCAACATCATCGATTTCGGCTTGTGTGAGTACCCTGACCTCTTCGGCAGGGTCGATCCCCGACAGGCCGAGACGGGTAATCGTCTCGATCGCCTTGCGGCCATGAACGGTCGCCAGCAGGGCGACAGCGTCGACTCCACGCTTTTCCGCCCATGCGGTCCAGACCCGTTCGGCGACCGCTATCGAGTTCAGGAGGGTTCCATCCATGTCGAACAGGAAAGCACCGAAGGAGCGCCCGTCAAAAGGCATCAGGAT
>NZ_JAUQTZ010000214.1:0-7214 GCF_059803845.1 Rhizobium sp. UFLA01-1127
GAGCCGGAATAATCGCTACAGATGCGAGGGCGGTTCACCGGTCAGGCCGTCAATGCGCATGGAAAATCGCGCTTACGGCCGAACTGCGAAAACGGATGTTGTCAAGCATCAGGCTTTCCACTCCGGCCATTCCGGAAAACGCGATGCGGGAAGACAATATGCGGGCGCGAATGGCAATGCAGATGATGGATGACGACGGCGAGATCATCACGACAGAGACGATCGCCGATCTGGTGAAAGTGACAAAAGGGGATCTATGGCATGGCAATGCCTATCGTGCCCATGACGAAATCACGGACTTGCTACTCGACGCAGAAGGCACAGACACGGACTATCCGAACATGCGCGAGTTCCTGACGGCTATCGGAGAATTCCATTCAAGAAGCAGCAGATGCAGTGGAGCAGGACCGGCGCGCATCTTCTGCTTCAAACCCGCACCCAGACTCTTGACGGCTCCCTGCGTTCAACCTTCCGGCATGGTATCCTGGCATGGCCAACGACAACCAAAACCCGCGACGAAATAGCCCGTGCAGCCTGGCCACCCCACAAATCCTCATGCTCCCCGTGTAGCGGTGAGTGGGAGCCGGAGCAAGTCCGGCTCTTTGCACTTAAGCCGCCAAGGTTCCGTTTTTCTTTGCCGTCCAGGTGGCGATGTAATCCATCAGGCCAGGAGAGAGACAGTCGTAAGGTGTAAGGCCCAGCTCGGTCAGGCGCTCACGGATTGCATTCATTTGCGAGGGGTCATATCCGGCTTCGATGATTGAGGACACGAAGGCCGCAAATCCGGGTTCGGCCCATCCTTCTTCTTCGAAGCGTTCAGGATGAATGAAGGACAAGCCCTTGAACGGATGATCCCGCTCCACCGGCCCATACATATGAACACCGCACTCCTTGCAGGCATGTCGCCGAATCAAGGCACTTGCATCGGCGATCGCGAGCTTATCGCCGTTTTCAACGACTTCCACAGCTTCCGTAGGTGCGACCGCCACGATGGAGAAATTTGCCCCCACCGGTTTCCAGCATTTGGTGCAGCCGCAGGCATGATTATGGGCAATATCGCCCTTAATCTTCACCTTAACCGGGTTCGTGGTGCACTCGCAAACGAGCGTGCCTCCGGTAAAGGAGGCACCGCCCTTCCCCAATCCCCGATCGACATGGGGGTGTATGCCGACATTTGCCATTGCTTCTTCCTCCTATTTGGCCGGACACCAAGCCCGGCCTTCAGAATGGCAGGCGACCGACGAGCAATTCGGTCGCTGCGCATGCCAACTCAAATCGGCGACCAAAGGGGTATCCCCCGAGCCGCTGGACGGTGATCCGGTGGGTATAGGCCGATTGGAACTCCGTTACAGTTCGACGGCGTAGTAGGTGAAGCCGCCTTCATCCTTCCCGACACCGGAAATGGCTTCATTGATCTTCTCCAGCGGCCACACCATCGGCGACATGACCGACATGTCGATGATCCCGGCTTCGACCATCGCCGCAATCTCCATACCTTCTGCGGCCGTGAACCAAACCGAGCCGATCAATTCCATCTGCTCGTCCATCCACCATTTGACGTCGACGGGCAGAGCTCCCGATGTGCCACCAATGTTGACGATGCGACCTCCCCTTTTTACGCCACTCATAGCGTCCAGCATCGAGTCGAGTGGCGCCTTGGCGCCGAGCGTATCGAGCATCAAGTCCGCACCGCTTCCGTTCGTCTGTTCCTTGACGAAGGCTCCCGATGATCCCTTTGCATTGGAGAAGGTAACGATGCGATCCGGTGCGATCGATTTCAGCCGTTCGAGTAGCGCCTCGCCCCTGGCCACGGCATAAATCTTCGCAACACCCATCGCCAACGCGAACAGCGTCGCACCCAGGCCCAGCGTTCCGGTGGCGCCGTTGATGATCAGCGTCTTGCCCATCAACGGACCGCATTTCTTGAGGGCGGCGTAGGACGTACCGAGGTAACCCATGCGGGAACCTTGGACGAACGTCATGTTGTCGGGGATTTTGATGACCTGGGCCTGTGGGGCGACCATGAATTCGCCGAAACCGCCATAAGGGTAGCGGGCGAACATCTCCATGCTTTTGGGATTGTATCCGAAGTATCCTCCCAGGGTCCAATATTCGCAGGCTTGCGGCCTGCCCGAAGAGCAATGATGGCAGGCGCCGCAAAATCGGCCCGGGTTCACGTAGACCCGGTCGCCCGGCTTGATACTGACAACTTGGGGACCGACCTCGTGAACCACACCGCTCGGATCGAGACCGTGAATCGCGGGCCGTGGCGGCAGCGGCATTTGCGGATACCAAGTCTCCCAGTTAGCCAAAACATTTGCGAGGTTCGGAACCATTCCGCAGGCTTTTACTCGGACGATCACGTCGCTCCCGGTGGCCTTCGGACGCTCGACCTCGTCAATGCTCATCGGCTGACCCACGGCGTGGAGCCGCGCGGCACGCATCATTTCCATCGGTATTCCTCCCAAACTCAAAGATTGCCTCGTATTGACATACCATTTGGATTGTGAATACCGTTTAGTATCTTAAAAGGCAAGCGGGGAATGCAACTATCCTCGCGGACCCGGCAGAGGCCCGGCGTCAAGGAGGAGAAATGGATTTCGTTTTGGTTGACTGGCTCCGCATTCTCTGCGGCGTCTGGTTCATTCCCCACCTCGTTGGCAAGGGCCTCCACCGTGAGAAGGCCGGCGAAACATTCGAAGCGGCGGGCTTCAAGCCCGGAAGGCTGTTCGTGGTGCTTACCATAATTGTCGAGACGTGCGCGGCTGTCGGAATGATTTTTTCCGTGTATCCCAGAGTTGCAGCCGTGTGCGGTGGTTTGGTATTGCTCGGGGCCGGATACGCGGTCGTGAAGATCAACGGCCTGAATTGGCGCTGGCAGAAGATGGGTCCGGAATATCCAGTCTTTTGGGCGCTCATTTGTCTGCTAACAGCTCTTGTATGACCGCTGCATTTTGGGGTACGCCTCGGTGTCTGGATACGCGAGAACAGGAATTGCGAATGGCACGGCTGACACGTGAGCAAAGTCAGGCTCGTACGAAAGAGAAGCTTCTAGCGTCCGCTTATGAAGTCATGGCACGATACGGCTACGCTGGGGCTTCGATTGAGCGGATCGCCGAGGAAGCCGGCTATTCGAAGGGGGCGTTCTACTCGAACTTTGCCAATAAGGAAGACATCTTCCTGCAGCTCCTTGCCGGCAATGCCGGCGGCGACGTGGTTCAACTGACGGAACTTCTCGGGAACTGTGATGATCCCATGGAGCTCATTGACGTTCTCGCGACATGGGCGAACAACCGCGGAGATGACCGACGGTGGGGAATGCTGGCGATCGAGCTGCTGCGCATGGCACAGCATGATCACACACTGGGAGATCGTCACATCAAGCTGTTCCGGGATCAATGGGAGGGGGTCGGCAAGATCCTCATCGACAAGTTGGATCTCGTCATGCAGTCCCCTGCGAACCCGTTCTATATCGGCGGTATCGTTCTCGAGCTCACCTATGGCGGTATTTCGAGCTTCCTCAAGGAGGGAGCCCCTGGAGACATGGTCCGGGTCGTTTTACGAGACATGTATCGGTCGTCGCGAGCAACCAAGTCTGGCGTCCCGGTAAAGGCCTGATGGGGACCATCATGCCATACGGCATGACAAACGCACGGCTGTACCGTTAGTCGCCGCGCGCTCTTAACGTCTCAACAATCTATCGATCAGGACAGCCGGCACGCAGCGGGGCGAGAACCCGCTTTTGCGTCCATAGCGCGCTTGACATCCAAAAATTCAGAGACTAGCCTTCATCCAGAAACCAGATAGTATGTGAAAACTATTTGGTATCCAAACTGGAAGTGGCGACCGCTGTTGAGGAGCATGCGGTTATGGGGGGGGACTATGAGCAAAAGTAGGATGACAGCGATCTGTCGGAGCAAGCAAACCGGACGCTAAAGCGCCGGCTGCTTTGGTGCCGCATGTCACGCGCTAGCGGACCGGGCACCGCAGAATACCTGTCGCAATTCGGAAAACGTCGCATGCTTGGATTTGGCAACTCTCCGCAGGAGGCGCTGGCCGCGTCTCTGCTCGTCATGGTGCTCGTCGGCATTTTCGCGTCGGGCCTGATGCGCTGGCGCCGCCTGGTGCGCCTTACTGACCTCCTAATGCCTGCCGCATTGCTGGCAGCCTATTGGCTTGTCTACAACAAAGTGCCGGCTTTTCCGCCTGTCGGGGCGGTCAACAAGCTGTTCTACGTGATTGTTATCGGGACGGCAGTGGGGTTTGCGGTCGAGATCGCCGCCCAACGCGCGGTTCGAGTTGTGTCCCTTTTTCAGCCGGTGGCGGCTGCATTCTATATTGGCCTGCCCCGCTTGGGAGTGGCGACGTGGGAAGTGGTGACTGCTGCGACGGCCGGCGTGGCCATAATGTGGCTCATCTTGCGCGGGACGTCGGTTCGCGCGGAGGATGACGTAAAGCGGGGCGGCGTCGTTGCCGTGCTTGCGCTCGGCTTCGCGCCGATAGCCCTTCTCGGCGCATCGTCCTCCTCGTTTCAGCTCTGTCTGATGTTCGCAGCCGGTTGCCTGGGAATTCTCCTGGTACACATCGTCAACCCCGTTTTCCGCTTTGGCGGCGCCTCATCGATCGGCGCGTTGGGTGGACTGATTTCCGTCGCTTTCACCGTGGTGTTGATCACGCGCAAAGCCGATCCCGTCGCCATTGCGATCCTCGGCCTCTGCGTCGTGCTGCCAGTGTTCTCGGAGGGTATCTGCCGGATGCTCGGCGTATCCCGGCAGTTTCCGCGCCTTTTCGTCCATGTCGCCCTGGCTGTGCTTCCGGCCGCGTTGGCGGTCGCGGTCGCGTTCCTGGACTATGGATCGAGTTTTCCAGCTTAACCTGAGGAGGAGAATGAGAATGAAATATAGACTTGCAGCTTTGTTGCTTTCGATGACGTCGCTCGCCGGGGCAGTGTCGCCCGCTTGGGCCACCAAGTTCGACATCGACCCCGTGCATTCGGGAATCGCGTTTTACATCGATCACCTGGGCTTCTCGAAAGTGATTGGGGTCGCGCAGGAATTCTCAGGCGCTTTCGACTTCGACGCCACGAAGCCCGAGGGAAGCAGCCTTGATGTCAAGGTCAAGGTCGGTTCGATCTCGACGAACAACAAGCAACGCGACGGCGACATCCAGGGTGCTGATTGGTTCAATGCGACGGAATTTCCGGAAATCACCTTCGTCGGCAAGGAGTTCAAGAAGACCTCCGACACCACGGGCCAAATTACTGGCGACCTAACGATTGCGGGCGTCACGAAATCCACTGCGCTGGATGTCAAGTTCAATAAGGAAGGCCAGAACCCGTGGGACAAGAGCCACGTTGTCGGCTTCAGCGCGACAACTAAGGTCAAGCGGAGCGATTTCGGCATGAAGGCAGCACTTGGGATGATCGGTGACGATGTCGATCTCGTGATCCAGGTGGAAGGCCGCGAGCACCAAGGCTGATTAAACGCAATCCCGACCGCAGGGTCATTTCGTGAGAAAGGTACCGTCGCTGTCGCAGACGGTACCTTTTCTGTTTAGGCGCATCAGAAAACGCTTTGCCCAGAACAAATAGCCGCTTCACCGGTCGCTTCGCAGCTTCCATAGTCGCCCGGCGCGGGGGTGGCGGCCGGGTGAAATTTCCAACTATTTCGGATACTTTTTAGTATGCAAATTCTAATCAGTATGTTAACGAAGATCCATGCGGTTGGAGGGCGGAGATAAAACCGTAAGCGCGCATCGGGAGGATCTGTCAATGCTTTCGCCTGCAATCTCGCACGTTTGCGGTACACCCGCGCGGCCAAGTTCGCCCATTTGCGGACCGCGAACCTTCAGCCGACGCACTCCTTATTCTTCCGCGACCTGACACTCGCAATCAAGGCCGCACCGCGGCAATTCTGGCAATCATCGAAAGGAAATCTAATGGACGTACGCGCCGCCGTAGCCGTTGCCGCCGGTAAACCGCTGGAAGTCATGACCGTTCAGCTTGAGGGGCCGAAGGCCGGTGAAGTGCTGATCGAGGTTAAGGCGACCGGCATCTGCCATACCGATGATTTCACCTTGTCGGGTGCCGATCCAGAAGGCTTGTTCCCGGCGATCCTCGGCCATGAGGGCGCCGGCATCGTCGTCGATGTCGGTCCGGGGGTGACCTCGGTCAGGAAGGGCGATCACGTCATTCCGCTTTATACGCCCGAATGCCGCGAGTGCCCCTCGTGCCTGTCGCGCAAGACCAACCTGTGCACGGCGATCCGCTCGACCCAGGGCCAGGGGTTGATGCCGGACGGCACCTCGCGCTTCTCGATCGGCAAGGACAAGATCCATCACTATATGGGCTGCTCGACCTTCGCCAATTATACGGTGCTGCCGGAGATTGCCGTTGCCAAGGTCAATCCCGACGCCCCCTTCGACAAGATCTGCTATATCGGCTGCGGCGTGACGACGGGCATCGGTGCGGTCATCAACACCGCCAAGGTGGAGATGGGGGCAACCGCGATCGTCTTCGGTCTCGGCGGCATCGGCCTCAACGTCATTCAGGGCCTGAGGCTTGCCGGCGCCGACATGATCATCGGCGTCGATCTCAACAACGACAAGAAGGCCTGGGGCGAGCGCTTCGGCATGACGCATTTCGTCAATCCGAAGGAAGTGGGCGACGATATCGTGCCCTATCTCGTCAACATGACGAAGCGCGGGGCCGACCAGATCGGCGGCGCCGACTATACCTTCGATTGCACCGGCAATACCAAGGTGATGCGCCAGGCACTGGAGGCAAGCCATCGCGGCTGGGGCAAGTCGGTGGTCATCGGCGTTGCCGGCGCCGGCCAGGAGATCTCGACGCGTCCGTTCCAGCTGGTGACCGGCCGCTCGTGGGTGGGGACTGCCTTCGGCGGCGCGCGCGGCCGCACCGATGTTCCGAAGATCGTCGACTGGTACATGGAAGGCAAGATCCAGATCGATCCGATGATCACCCACACCATGCCGCTTGAAGACATCAACAAGGGCTTCGAACTTATGCATTCCGGAAAGAGCGTCAGGGGCGTCGTCATCTACTGACGATCAGCAACTTTCTAAGAGGGGAATTACATGATCATTGGATCACCACGAGAACGGCTTGAGGGGGAAGCACGCGTCGCGATGACGCCGGACAGCGCCACCCAGCTTCAGAAACTCGGATATCAATGTGCCATCGAAACCGGGGCCGG
>NZ_JAUQTZ010000215.1:0-7174 GCF_059803845.1 Rhizobium sp. UFLA01-1127
GCCGTCCGGCGCGGCGGTAGCCCGCCGAAAGGCCGGTCATCGCCTCCAGCGCCGTAATTTCATCTTCCAGCGATACCAGCGCATCGAGCTGAAATTGCTTCTTGTCGGACCATTTGTCCGGCATGTGCGGCATCAGCGCGCCCAGCAGACCGCCGCTCGCCCCCTGACCGAAATGGCTGGCTTCGACAAGCAATGTCTGGATGCCAAGGCGCTCGGCATGGACAGCCGCCCATATGCCCATGATCCCGCCGCCGACGATTAGCAGATCGACGGACGATTGACCGGCAGGTCTCGGAGGATTATCGGCTTTTTCCATGACTGATCCAGTTTCCGATAGGACCAAGGCGTCCGAAACCCATGCTGCAAGCCCGGAGCTCGAATGGCGCGACGGCGATATGCCCTATTCGTCCGCATTTGGCGACCATTTTTATTGCCAGACGGATGGCAGGCTGGAATGCGGCCATGTTTTTCTGGCCGGCAATGGCCTTCCCGACCGCTGGCAGGGGCAACAGGATTTCCTCATCGGCGAACTCGGCTTCGGCACCGGCCTGAATTTCTGCGAGACCTGGCGCCAATGGCGGAAGCTAGCAGCCCCGGGTTCGACGCTGCACTTCATGTCCTTCGAACTCTATCCCATGCAGGCCGAGGAGATCGATCGCGCGCTGTCGCACTGGTCCGAAATCGATAGCGAGCGCCAGGCGCTTGCCGCCGCCTGGCCGAGCCGTCCCGAGGGTGTCGTGTCACTCAAGCTCGATGCGCATACGCGCCTTACCGTCGTCTGCGGACCGGCCCTTGAGGGTGTCAGGCATGCTCGGCAAAGCTTCGACGCCTGGTATCTCGACGGCTTCGCACCCTCCCGCAATGCCGACATGTGGTCGCCGGAACTGATGCAGGCGCTCCACGAAAAGACGGTTCCGAACGGCACCTTCGCCACCTATGCGGCCGCCGGCTTCGTGCGGCGAAACCTGCAGGCGGCAGGATTTGTGGTGGAGCGGCGCAAGGGCTTCGCCGGCAAGCGGGAAATGCTTTGCGGCGTCAAGCCCGGCTAGTTCCTGGAACGATCGGCCTGAAAAGCGGTACCGCCCAGATAGCGCTCGATCTTCGCCTCGAGAAGTTCGGGGCTGATCGGCTTGGACATGCAATCGTCCATGCCCGACTGCATGCACATGACGCGATCGACATCCAGCGCCTGCGCCGTTACCCCGACGATGGGTACGTGCCATCCCTGCCCGGCCTGGGTCTCGAATTGCCTGATCATGCGGGTCGCCTGATGACCGTTCACGACAGGCATGGACACGTCCATGAGGATCAGCGACGGCCGCAATTGGCGCCATGCGTCCACGGCCGCCTGACCGTTCTCCACGACGAGGAACCGCAGGCCGGTTCCCTGCAGGATCTGCGTGAAGACGATCTGGTTCACCTCATTGTCCTCGGCCACAAGGACGTCGATCGCATTGCCGGGTTTGGCGGACACCATCCGATCGTCCGCTTTAGTTGCGGCTGCAGCTTCAGTTGCTACCGAAGGCTGCATTGAGCCCGATTGGCCGGTCATTTTCTTCCGCCGCGACGTACGGACGACATCGATGACCGTGTTGCGCAACACGTTGGCACGCACCGGCTTCATGAGATGCGCCTGACCCTTGACGGCTGCAAATTCCTTATCGCTGCCGGCGACGCCCATCGACGTCAGAAACACGATGGGGAGCGCCTCGAAACGCGGGTCCGCGCGCAGGCTATGTGCGACATGATAGCCGTTCATGTCCGGCATGCTATAGTCGATGATGATCGCATCGACCGATACTCCCATATCGAAGGCAGCATCGAGGATGGCGAGTGCGGTCCGGCCATCCTCGACCGCATATCCGTCGAAACCCCATTGCGCCAATTGTTCGGTCAATATGCGACGGTGTACTTCATCGTCTTCCAAGATCAGGATCCCGGCACGCTTCAGATTTGCCGGCAGCTCCGGAAGCCTGCCTCGGGCTGCGACCGGCGGCATGGGCAGATGCACAGTGAAAGCCGATCCCTTGCCCCATTCGCTTTTCACCGACAGCGAGCCGCCGAAAAGATCGACGAGGCCGGCCGTGATGGCAAGACCGAGACCTGAGCCTTCCAGACGCCGCGCGAAGGAAGAATCCGCCAATGAGAATTTGTCGAAGATCGTATCGAGCTTCTCCTCGGGTATGCCGATGCCGGTATCTTCCACACGCAGCATGAGCAATATATTGTCGTCCGGCGCAGACTGGCTATCCAGCTCCACCAACACATGTCCCCTCTCGGTGAACTTGATCGCGTTGCCGACGAGATTGGTCACGATCTGCCGAAAACGGCCGGCATCGCCCAGCATCGCCGCCGGCACGCCGGGAGCGACGTGCACCATCAGCTCGATATTCTTTTCCGATGCCGCGGCGGCAAGCAAGGTCGCAATATCTTCGACGGCCTCGGCGGGATCGAAGGCCACCTGCCGCAGATGCATGTCACCGGTATCGATGCGGGAGAAATCGAGAATGTCGTTGATGATGGTCAGCAGCGCATTGCCTGATTTCACAATAATGTCGACGAAAGTCTTCTGCCGGGCATCGAGATCGGTCTTGCCGAGCAGTTCCGCCATGCCCAGCACGCCATTCATCGGCGTGCGGATTTCATGGCTCATATGGGTCAGGAATTCGGATTTTGCCCGGTCCGCGGTATTGCTGCGCGCCAGCAACAGCTGCAGATCCGCTTCGCGTTCCTTCATCTCGGTGACATCGGTCAGCACCACCGTCCAACGACGATGCTCGCCGATCGCGGCTTCCAGCTGCAGCCAGCGGTCACCGATAATCCGGAACACGCAGGAGATCGGCTTGCCCGTTGCGATATTCTCGCCCCATGATGCCCTCAGAGCCTCGGAATTCTCGCCGAAATCGCCGCGTTCTGCACAGTAATCGAATGCCGCGGACCAGTCTTTGCCGACTTCGAGAAGCTCGGACGGTAGCTTCAGCATGTCCTTCAGGCGATCGTTTGCCAGCATGATCGTACCGCATTGGACGATCAGCAGGCCTTGGGACATGGCCTGCATGGCGTCGGCCATGAGTTCGCCGAGACGCTCCAGCGCCAGACGAGTCTCGGTGATTTCCTGGGACTGCTGTCTGACGGAGGAAATATCCGTATAGGACATCAGCGTCCGGCCGCCGGAAATGCGGCGGGCATCGATGATAACGGCTTTGCCGTCGGCAAAATTGACTTCCGTCTGCAGGTGCTCACCGGCCTGGCGGAGCGCAGCCAGACGCGCCTGATAAATGTCGTCGATGCTGCCACCGTCGGATCCGAAATGCGCCAACTCGTAGTGCTTGGCGATGAGGTCCCGATAAGGGCGGCCTTCGAAGCGATCCTCCTTCGAGAATTCCCAAATGTCGTAGCAGGCGTCGTTGACATATTCCACGATATAATCGCTGTCGTGGATCAGGACGCCGATCGGCATGGAGCGAAGAATATTGTCGAGATCCTGATGCAGTCTCTTGACGGGCGCTTCGAGAAACACGCCAAAAATATAGACGCGGTCTTCGGACGGGGAAAAACTCTCGATCTGGATGCGCGAACGTTGATAGCCCGAGGCATCGAAGCACAGTGCCACCTCCTCCGAACCGAAGACCAGAGCGCGGCGCTCCCTGTCTTCTCTATCGGCGCTCTCGCCGGCATCGAGGAGGTCATGGCTGCGATTGCCGATGAAATCGGAAATATCGTGCCCAAAAAAACGCGCATAGGCATCGTTGACGGCGACGTACCGAAGCTCGCTGTTCTTGATGTAGGCAGGCCTGTCCAGATTGGCGATCCGGCGGCACACTATGTCAAGCAGTTCACCGTCCAGGGTCAAACGGAGCCCCTCTTCTCACCGCGCATGATAGTTCATGAAACGACGCTCTAGCATGATTGGTTTTAACAAGGTGTTAACCATGTTTGATCGGTGCTGTACGTCGCGTTCAGACCACGCACTGTCCTATAACGGTCACGCCCTGGTCGCAAACGACGGCGGCACGTCGGGACAAACTCTGCCAAGAATCCGTCAACGGACAATTGGGAGCGATCGCCATGAGCGAAGAAGAAGGCCTGACATTGAACGAAGCGCAGATCGCAACGGCGACGGGCGAACGGCGGCGGCGGGCCGGCGGGCGCGGCGCCGAACGCAGCCGTAAGCCGAGCGGTACGAAATATCTCAATCTCGTCAACAATCTCGCGCGCACGGAACTCCTGTCGCCCGAAGCGCTCGACGACATTCACGAGGCATCCCTGACCATCCTCGAAGAGATCGGCATGGACATCATCCTGCCGGAGGCGCGTGAGCGCATGAAGGCCGCCGGCGCCGATGTCACGTCGGGCAGGGAACGCGTGCGCTTCGATCGCAACATGATCATGGAGCTGATCGCTTCCGTTCCATCGACCTTCACCCTGCATGCCCGCAACCCGATGAGAAACGTCGAGATCGGTGGCCGCAATCTCGTCTTCGCGCAGGTTGCCTCCGCCCCATTCGTCGCCGACCGCGAAGGCGGAAGGAGAGCCGGCAATCAGGAGGATTTCCGCAAGCTCATCAAGCTCGCCCAGTCCTTCGACGTCATCCACATGACCGGTGGCTATCCTGTGGAGCCGATCGATATCCATGCTTCGGTGCGCCATCTCGATTGCCTCTCGGATATCGTGAAGCTCACCGACAAGGCCTTCCACTGCTATTCGCTCGGCAAGCAGCGCAATCTCGACGCCATCGAAATCGCCCGCATCGGCCGCGGCATCGGCATGGAGCAGATGGAACGCGAACCTTCGCTCTTCACCATCATCAACTCCTCCTCGCCGCTGCGCCTCGACGGACCGATGCTGCAAGGCATCATCGAAATGTCGTCGCGCGGCCAGGTGGTGGTGGTGACGCCGTTTACGCTTGCAGGCGCCATGGCGCCGGTGACCATCGCGGGCGCGCTGGTGCAGCAGAATGCCGAAGCGCTCTGCGGCATCGCCTTCACGCAGATGGTGCGCAAGGGCGCGCCGGTGATGTATGGCGGCTTTACCTCGAATGTCGACATGAAGACCGGTGCACCCGCCTTCGGCACGCCTGAATATATGAAGGCGGTCATCGCGGGCGGTCAGCTCGCCCGCCGCTACGGCATTCCCTACCGCACCTCGAACACGAACGCGTCGAATACGCTCGATGCCCAGGCGGCCTACGAATCGGCACTGTCGCTGTGGGCGCTGACCCAGGGCGGCGGCAATTTCGTGCTGCATGCGGCCGGCTGGAGCGAAGGCGGGCTTACCGCCTCCTTCGAGAAATTCATCCTCGATGTCGACATGCTGCAGATGGTCGCCGAATTCCTGACGCCGCTCGATGTCAGCGCCGACGCCCTTGCACTGGATGCCGTGCGCGATGTCGGTCCCGGCGGCCATTATTTCGGCACGGCACACACACTCGCTCGCTACGAAACCGCCTTCTATTCGCCGATCCTGTCGGACTGGCGAAACAATGAAACCTGGGCGGAAGCCGGAAGACCCACGACTTACGATCACGCCAACCGCGTCTATAAGGAAACGTTGGCGCGTTATGAACGGCCCCCGCTTGATCCGGCCATCGAGGAAGAACTCGATGCCTTTGTCGTCAAGCGCAAGGCAGAGGGCGGCGTTCCAACCGATTTCTAATTGAAAATAAAGAGCTTTTACGCTCGAATCATGGATGAAATTTAATGTCGCGGCCCTCTTTTTGGCCGCGACCTCGCCCCCTTTCCCACGCAACCTACAGCTCGGCTTCGGCTGGAAGCCCTCTGTTTTGGGAAAGGGATGTCAATGTCTGTGCTTCGCACTTTAACAACGGCCGGTTTGATCGCGCTGACGCTTGGCAGCGCCGCCGCCGTAACCACCACAACTGCCAGCGCCTCCGATCGCGGCGCCTTCTTCGGCGGTCTTGCCGCAGGTGTCGTCGGCGGCGCCTTGGCGGCTGGAGCCATGCGGCCGGCCTACCCGGCCTATTATCCGGCCTACCCTGCCTATTACGACGGCCCGGTCTACGAGCGGGTCTATGTGCGCCCCTATCCCAGCTGCTACTGGGCATGGCGCCACGATGGATGGGGCCGCCCCTATCGTGTCGAGGTTTGCCGCTAAGGCCTGATGGCGCCGCAAGGTGGCAACGAAGCTCCCTACCGATCGTCTCCGATCTCGGATGCCGCCGAATTTCCGGCGGCATTTTCGTCCACTTGTTGAAAAGCTTTCGCCCGCACCCCTTGACTTTGGGCGTGAATAAGACCAAATGCGCCTCAGCTTTCACCTTCCGGCCGCCGCGTGAGCGTGCCCTGCGGGACAATCTGTACGCAAGAGAAGGACAAAAGCGCTTTTGATAATGAGGCCGCGCCAAGCGCTGCGGCCGGATGCGCTGGAAAGCTATTTCCAACTTACAAGTTCCCACTTCACGCGGGGTTCTTGACGCCAGAGACAGACCGGACCGCATGGTGCGACCCGGCCTATTTGCTTTGGCGCCCCGAAAGGTATTGAATTGACCGATTTTCACTCGCTTGGTCTCTCCAGGCAGATCGTCGATACGCTGTCGCAGAACAACTTCGCCACGCCGACGCCGATCCAGGCTCAGGCCATTCCGCTCGTTCTCGAGGGCCGCGATCTCATCGGCCTCGCCCAGACCGGTACCGGCAAGACGGCCGCTTTCGGCCTGCCGATCATCGAAATGCTGTTGAAGGAGGCCAAGCGCCCCGACAACCGCACCGTCCGCACCTTGATTCTCGCTCCGACCCGCGAACTGGTCAACCAGATCGCCGACAATCTCAAGCTCTTCGTGCGCAAGTCGCCGCTGCGCATCAACCTCGTGGTCGGCGGCGCGTCGATCAACAAGCAGCAGCTTCAGCTCGAGCGCGGCACCGACATTCTCGTCGCGACACCCGGCCGCCTTCTCGACCTCATCAACCGCCGTGCCATCTCGCTCGGCCATGTCACCCACCTCGTTCTCGACGAAGCCGACCAGATGCTCGATCTCGGCTTCATCCACGATCTCCGTAAGATCGCCAAGCTCGTCCCGGCCAGGCGCCAGACCCTGCTGTTTTCGGCCACCATGCCGAAGGCGATCGCCGACCTCGCTTCCGATTACCTGACCAATCCGGTCAAGGTCGAAGTCTCGCCTCCAGGCAAGGCGGCCGACAAGGTGGAGCAATATGTC
>NZ_JAUQTZ010000216.1:0-6875 GCF_059803845.1 Rhizobium sp. UFLA01-1127
CGATATACTGATCGCCAATGCCGGCGGGCATGGTGTCGGACCGACGGTCAGCATGTCGGATGAAACATGGGACCTCGCCGTCCGTCTCAATCTCAACACCGCCTTTGTCAGCGCCCGTGAATCCCTGCCGCATCTCATCAAGAACCACGGCAACATCGTCGTTCTCGCCTCGATCGCTGGGCTCTTTGCCGGACCGGATGCCGCGGGCTACGTCACGATGAAACATGGCTGCATCGGCCTTGCGAAATCGCTGGCGCGTGACTACGGCCGCAAGGGTGTGCGCACCAATACCGTCTGCCCCGGCTGGGTTTCGACCGCGATGGCCGACGAGCAGATGCAAGTCATCGTCGAAAAGTTCAAGTTGAAGACCATCGAGGAGGCCTACGCGCTCGTCACCAAGGACGTGCCGCTCGGCCGCCCGGCGACCGCCGAAGATGTCGCCAACGCCGTCTGCTTTCTGGCCTCGAGCGAAGCTTCGATGATCAATGGCGCAATCCTGACTGTCGACGGCGGTGCCGGCACTGTCGATTTGCCCACCCTCGCCTTTGCGGACTGATCAAGAGGAGGAACAGCCATGAACCAAAATCCAAAAGATTGGAAAACCTACGACGAATTCGCCTACGGCATCGATACGAACCGGCTGCCGGCAACCGAGGCCCTTACCGGCTCGTCTTACAAAATCGGCTTTGACGACGGCCGCACGCTCACGCTCGCCTTCGCCAACGGCAAGGTCAAATGGTCCGAAGGCGAGGACGGCGACACCGACAAGGCGGAAGTGATCGAAGTCGCGCCCAAAACCTATTTCGTGGAGATCGTCTTTGCCAGCCGTCCCAAGGAAGCCGAAACGCTGATCCTCAATACCGAAACGCGTCGCGTGCTTTCCATCTGCTCGGTTGTCCGTGATCTCAAGGAGTCCGTCGGCGAGCCGCAGGTTGCCCAGATCTTCCGGCCGGGTGTCATCGAGGGTGGCGCGGCGAGCGGGCCGGTGCCGCATGAGACCCGCGATCTGATCGGGCTCAGGGCGCATTTCACCTATAGCCCCAACCATGTCTATGAGCACACCTATCTCTCGTCCGGGCGCTACGCCTGGCAGTGCCTCGTTGGCGTGCAGCGCGGCCATGGCGACGTCGATCTCACGACGACCTACAAATTCGACGACAATCTCTACGTCTTCACTTTCCGGGAGTTCAAGATCGCGGTCGCATCCACATTCCTCTATAATTTCAATGATATGCGTTCGACAGGCAAGTTCCTCGGCATCACCGGCGACGGCCGTATCCAGAACAGCCCGGCCGGCGCCTTCATCCGTAAGGCTTCGATGACCTACTATCTGCCCGGCCAGGAACCAGTGTGAGGACGCCATGCGCAAAGCATTCGATATCGTAAAGGCACATTACGACGCCAACGACCGCCGCGACATGGATGGCATGCTCGCCGACATCGCTCCGGACTGCCGCTGGACGGAGATGGACGGTTTTCCCTGTGCTGGCACCTATGTCGGCCCGCAGGAGGTGTTCGAGAACGTCTTTCAAGCGCTCAGCGAGGCCTTCGACGGATACCGCTTTAAGCTGGAACGTCTTCTCGACGCCGGCGACGAGGTGGTTGGTGTCGGAGACTATAGCGGCACGCACAAGCGGACGGGCAAAGCCTTCAAAGCCCGCGTCGTCCATGTCTGGGGCGTGGCCGGCGGTAAGATCAGGCGTTTCGAGCAGTTCACGGATACGCTGAGAGTGGCCGAATCCATGCGATGAGACATCGAGGTGGCCCGGCGGAGTGCCGAGTCACCTTACGCTTTCTACGAAATCCTTGCCTTGCGCCATTGCGACGGCGAAACGCCATAGCGATGGCGGAATGCTCTTGAAAAATGCGCACTGGAGGAAAAGCCGAGCGCGAAGGCGATCCAGGATATCTCCCCGGCATGGCCGCCGGCGGCGCGTAGTTGCTCGGCCGCTCTCTGCAGGCGCAGGTCCCAGATGTAGTCCGAGGGCGTCAGGCACTCGACTTCGAATGCGCGATAGACGTAGCGCACCGAGCAGCCCATGCGGCGCGCGATCATGGCAACGCTCAGCTCCGGTCGCGCGAGATTGCCGTCGATGAATTCCTTGATCCGCTGCAGCAGCAGATCCAGCGGATTGACGACCGGCCTTGCCTGCTGAAGGTCCGTATCCATCAGGGTGCGGACAAGATCGATCATGGTCTGGCCGACGCCGGAGCGCCGTGCTTCGTCGAGATGGTCGATCTCATGCATGGTCGAATCCATCAGCGACAGCAGAATCCGGCACATGGCGTGATGCTCTGCATGTGCCGTGAAAGGCCGCACCAGTCGTTCAACCGCGGCATGGGGCAGCGCGTGACGTGGCAATTGCAACAGCAATTGGCGAACCGGAGTGCTGTTCGTCAGCATATAGGGGTGGCTGGGATCGTAGATCACGAGCGCGTTCGGCGAAACCGGCACATGCAGTCCGCCCTGGGCAAGCAAGGCGCTGCCTTCGGTCTGCACCAGCAGCTTGATCGTGTCCGGATCGCTCGGCGCGGCCATGACGCGCTCGCCAAAAACGACATGCCGATCTGCCTCCAACCGCGTCAGCCGGCAAGCGCCCAGCGTGGCCGATGTCATCCGGCTTTTTTCCTCGTCGGCCGCGCTGAAATCGAGCCGAACATTTCCGAACAGGTTGCGAGCCAGTCCCGCAAAAGCTCGCCCATTGGCGCTCTCGAGATATCGTTGAAATGCCGCAGCCATGCCAGATACCTCCGCTTCAGCTCGCCAGATAGGCGCCGTGGAGAATGTCCGGCTGTGCTCTGAGGGTTACGGCTGCGCCTGTGAAAACGAGGCATCCACGCTCCAGCACAAGCGCCTGATCGGCGAGATCGAGTGCAAGGTTGGCGAACTGCTCGATCAGCAGAACGCCGATACCACTGGCGGCCGCGATCTTCAGCGCCTCTGCCAGGCGCTTAACCACGGCCGGCGCCAGACCGAGCGACAACTCGTCGACGATCATGAAACGGGGCTTGGCGACGAAGGCCTGCGCCATCGCGACCATCTGCTTCTGGCCGCCGGAAAGATCCGATGCCGATTGACGTCGCCGCTCGGCAAGTTCGGGAAAGATTTCATAGGCATGTTCCAGTCCTTGCCGGCGGGCTGCCGCCGAACCCTCGAGTGCTGCCACGAGAATATTGTCCTCCACGGAAAGCTGCCCAAGCACGCGATGTCCTTCAGGGACGAGCGCAAGACCGGCCCGGCGAATGCTGTCAGGCGAAAACCCTTCGAGCGTCATACTGCCCAAACGCACGGAGCCGCCACGCGGCAGGACGCCCGCCATGGCCATGACGGTGCTCGACTTGCCGGCCCCGTTGGCGCCAAGCAGTGTCGTGATCTTGCCGGCCGCGACCGAAAAGGAAACACCATGAATGACGCGCTTGCCGCCGCGCTCGACAACGAGGTTCTCGACGCTCACTTCCGATGCGAGGTTCATGTCAGAACTCCCCCAGATAGGCGCGGCGCACATTGGGATCGGCGAGCACCGTGTGTGTTGGGCCGAGCGCCAGAAGCTTGCCGTAGTCGAGCACCATGGTTTCGCTGCACATGGAGCGGATGAGATCGACATCGTGATCGATGATCAGCACCTGCGCGCGGAACTCGGCCGGGATGCGCAGCACCAGCTCGCGAAAGGCTTTGCCTTCCTCTTCGGTGAGGCCCGCGGCCGGCTCATCGAGCAGAACGAGCTTCGGCTCGCCGACCACGCATTTCGCGAGCTCGACTAGGCGGCGTTGAAAGAGATTGAGGGATTGGCCGAGCCGATCGGCGACCGCCGTCAGGCCGACAAAGGAAAGAGCCTGATCGACAGCGCCCGACCGATGCCCGGTGACGACGACATGATCGGCGATCGCGGCGATATTGCCGGCGACCGACAGGTCCTCGACCACCTGCTCGGTCTGGAACGAGCGGCGCAACCCTGCCCGAACGCGCTGCAGCGGCGTCATCGGCAGCAATGCCCGTTCGCCAAGCGAGACCGACCCCTGAATTGGCTTCACGAAACCGGAGAGCACATTGAGCAAAGTGGTCTTGCCTGCACCGTTCGGGCCGATAAGGCCGGCCACCGGCGCCGTCAGCACGGCGCTGAGTTCGTTGATCGGCCTGACGCCGCCGAATTGAACGATGAGATTATCGATTTTGATCATCGTGTCCTCTCGCGGGAAAGGCCGGCGCTCAGCCGGCGGATCAGCGCCGATATCTGGCCGGCGATGCCGGCCGGTGCCGTGGCCAGCGCATGAAAGAGCGCGACGCCGAAAATCCCGATCGTGACGTAACCATCGATACCAAGATCGGTCAGCAAGGCCGGCACCGCGCGCAGCAGCAGACCGGAGATCAAGGCGCCGTACCAATTGAAGACACCGCCGACGATGGCGAGCGCAAAGAGATTGAGACTTTCGAAAGCTCCGAAGGCACGCCCGTCGAGCTGGCCGACATTACCCGCAAGCAGGCCGCCTGCAAGGCCGGCGAGAAAGCCGCTCAGTGCGAATGCCCAGGCCTTGTAGATTAAGACATTGACGCCGCTTGCAACCGCGACGGTCTCGCCCTTGCGGATCAGCGCCCACGCCCGGCCGGGACGGGAAAGCTTATGCCATTGTGCGATCAGCAGACCGATCGCTGCCGCCCCACAGACATAAAGGAAATAGGCGACTTCCCCCTCGGCGATCGCAGGTCTTGCCAGCATTGCGCGACCGGAGCCGTCAGCCCGCCCCAGAAAGCCGGGACCTCCATCTGGAAAACCCCAGGCGCTGATGACGATCTGAAAGGCGCCGGCCAGCATCAGCGTCACGAGCGCGAGATAGAGACCACGCAGACGCAGCGCCGGCACGCCGAATGCCAGCCCCACCACCGACGCGGCGACAGCTCCGGCGAGCAGGCTCAACTCGAAAGGCGGGTGAAATGCGTGGCCGATGCGCAGCGTCGCCCATCCGCCGACGCCGACAAGCGCAAATTGGCAAAGGGAGACCAGACCAAGCTGGCCATAGAGAATGGCGAGCCCCGCAACCGACAGCGAAAGTGCCACGGCAGACGTTGCGGCAGACAGCCAAAAGGAATTGGCAAGGCAGGCGACGACGACCGAAAAAGCCAGCATCGTCACGGGCACATGAAGAAGCTGCTTGGGCAGGCGCATCATCGATATGCCTTCGGCGTCTGGGGCGATTGTTTGCTCCTGAACGGTCATCGGTCCTTCAACGCGACTTTCGCGGTGCCTCCGAGGATTGTGACTGCGACAAGCGCGATGATGAACGGCGCCGCCGCGCGATAGGGTGATATCCAGGCGATCGGCGTCAGGACGGCTTCGGCAATGCCGATCAGAATGCCGGCGACGGCCGTTTGCCACAGCGACTGCAACTGACCGAGGATCGCAGCGGCGATTGCGGGTATGACCAGCAGTGTCAGAAAGGTTCCCTGCAGCCGCACGAGATCGGCAAGCAACAGCCCGGCCAAGCCCGAGAAGATACCCGTAATGATCCAGGCGGCAGTTTCCGTGTAAAGGATGCGTACGCCCAGAACGGCGCTGAGATCGCGGTCATTGGCAAGGGCGCGCATGTCCAGGCCGAGACGCGTTCGGTTCAGGAGCAGCGTGATTGCTACGACCATGGCGACGGCAAGGATGATGGCGATGATACGTGTCAAAGTCAGGCGAACCTCGAAGAGAGAAACGAACATCTGATCGGTCGGGAACTGCAGGCGGCGCGGGAGCTCGCCCCAGATGACGCCCATGATCGCGATCAGGACGAGCGCCGGCGCCAATGTTCCGACGGCACGTACGACGATATCGCGATGCGACAGCATGGGTGCGAATACCCGGCCATAGAGAAAGCTGATCGCGGTCGAGACGGCAACGGCGGCAAGGATGGCGGCGGCTAGCGGCATCTTCCACTCGAGCAATTGCCAGGCGCAATGCGCGCCGATTGCGCCGAACGCACCAAACGCGAAATTGAGAACGCCGGTCGCTCGAAACAGAACCACGAGGCCGACACCGGACAGCGCGTAGACAGCGCCTATCCCAAGCCCGGATATGATGAAAGGCAGGATGTTCATAAATCGATCCTCTCGGGTCGCCCAGTTCCGCGGCCTACGGTCGCGGAACACATTGGCAAACGTCAGGGGCAAGCCTCTGGGTTCAGTTGATGCCCGCTGACTTTTCGAAGGCGCGCACGTCCTTCAGTTCAAGGTCCGGCGACGGTGCGCAATCGGATACGACCTTCCACTTGCCGCCTTCACTGACGGCCATGCGCGTCGTGGAATTGGCGTTGTGGCGGGCCTGACCATCACCGAAATACCAGGGAGCGCAGAAGATATCGCTTTTGAAGTTCTTGATCTGGCGCACGGCAGCGGATGCCGTCTCGCGGTTGATGTTGCCGGGATCGAGCGTCATCAAGGCCTTCTCAGCAATGCGGGCCGACAGGTAACCGGCCTGAGCGAAGGTATCGCGCGGGTCGGACTTCTGGCCATACTGATCCATGACGGCCAGCCAATTCTGGTTGTCGGGCGTTTTGGCTTCGAGATCGTTGAACTCCATGTTGACGGTGAAATTTCCGTCCCAGCCGGCGCCGATCGTTCCCGGCACCGAAAGATCATAAGCCGAGGCGGCGCTTAGGAACTTTATACTCTGGTTCAGCCCCTGCTCTTCAGCGGCTGTCAGAAGCGGCACCGTGACGCCTTTGGGCAGACCCAGGATGATCACGTCGGGTTTGGAAGCCGCCGCCTGCAGAATGATCGACGTCGAATCGGCCGTGCCGGGGTCCATCAATATTATCTGAGCCTTCAGGCCTTTTTCCTTTGCGAGCTGGGTAACGCCCTCGCAGGACCAGGTTCCGACATTCGGAATATTCGGCCC
>NZ_JAUQTZ010000217.1:0-6862 GCF_059803845.1 Rhizobium sp. UFLA01-1127
ATATAGGAGTGCAATCAGATAAATCAACAGAAACCGGGCTGCCGGAGTTTTGCCGCGCTTGCGAATCCAATATGAGCCCCTTGATTGCCGATAACAAAACGGCAACGGCGATGAAACGCCATTGCTGCTCTCGATCTCAAATCATGTGCTGGCGATCCTGTTACCCGCCGATCATGAGCCTAACGACTTCCTCATGATTGGTGTCGGCAATGTTACGTTCGCCGGCGACGATGCCGCGCCGCAGGACGACGATGCGGTCGGAGACCGCGAAAATATCCTGCAGATTATGCGAGATGAAGATGACGCCGCGCCCCTGCGCCTTCAGCGATTTGATCAGGGCCACCACCTTGCGCTGCTCCGGCACGCCGAGCGCCGCCGTCGGTTCGTCCATGACGAGGATACGGGCGTTCCAGTAGACCGCGCGTCCGATCGCGACCGCCTGGCGCTGACCGCCGGAGAAGTTGCTGACCGGCGCGTCGAGCCGCTTCACATGGAAATCGAGCTCTGCCATCGTCTTGCGCGCCGCTTCCGCCATGGCTTTCCGGTCCAGGACCGGCAGGAAGCCGAAGAGCTTCTTCATCGGTTCACGCCCGAGAAAGATGTTGGAGCCGATCGTCAGATTGTCGGCCAGCGCCAGATCCTGGTAGATCGTCTCAATGCCCTTCTCGCGCGCATCCTGCGGCGAGGAGAAGCTGACCGGCTTGCCTTCGATCAAAATTTCGCCTGCGGTCGGCGGATAGACGCCGGAGATCGCCTTGATCATCGTCGTCTTGCCGGCGCCGTTGTCGCCGGCAAGAGCGACGACCTCCCCGGGTCGGACGACCATGGAGCAATTGTCGAGGGCACGCACCGCGCCGAAATAGCGCGAGAGGTTGCGGACCTCGAGGAGGGGGGTGACATTATTCATCCTGTTTCGCTCCGCTGAACCGACGCTGCGCCTGGTCGATGAGCACCGAAATAATGATGACGACACCGACGGCGATGAATTGCCAAAACGGCTCCACATTCATGAAGACGAGACCGTACTGAATGACGGCGATGACGAGAGCACCGGCAATGGTGCCGATGATCGTACCGGAACCGCCGAAGAGGCTCGCGCCGCCGATGACGACGGCTGCCACGCTGTCGAGCAGCAAGGGTTCGCCCGCCTGGGCCGCACCCGCGGTGAAACGGGCCGCATAGAGCGCGCCGCCCAGGCCTGCGCAGACGGCCGACAATATATAGAGCCGCAGCAGGTGGAACTTGATGTCGATGCCGGCGCGCCGCGCCGCCTGCGCATTGGCGCCGATGGCATAATTATGCTGGCCAAAGCGGGTTTGGCTCAAAAGGTAATGCATGATCACTACGAAGACGAGCGTGACGATGACGAGATAGGGTACGCCGTAGAACCGTCCGTTGCCGAGCTCGGCGAAATAGGAATTTTTGACCGGCACGGTGGTGCCGCCGGCAATCAGGAAGGCCGTGCCGCGCGCAACACCGAACATGCCGAGCGTGCCGATGAACGGCGGAACCTTGAGACGGGAGATCAGCAGACCATTGATGAAGCCGGGTATGGCGGCGGCCAGCATGGCAACAAGAATGCCGAATACCATTGCTATTGGCAGGGGCAGGTAGAGCCCGGCGATATTGGCGATGTGTGCCGCGACGACAGCGGCAAGCCCCATGATGAAGCCGGTCGACAGATCGATGCCGCCTGAAATGATGACGAAGGTCTGCCCGATCGCCAGCAGCAGCGGTGCTACGGCGAAGATCGCGACGGACTGCCAGTTGAAGCTCGATCCGACGAAAGTGCCGCCGAAATCGATCCGCGCCCAGATCTCGAAGGCGATGATCAGCGCGGCAAGAAAGAGCCATGCGCGCAATTGCGCGATGCGGTTTAGGATGGTTTTTGCCTGGTCGCCGTGGTCTGCCTGCGGCGCCACATGTTGATCCGCCTTGCGGACCTCTGCATTGTCGATTGTCATGGATCGGTCCAAACTGAAGCGTTGAAGGCGCGAAGATCACGGCGCCATCCGCTCTATCATCGTTGGATGCTGTGCCCCGCCGACCGGCGAGGCACAGACTATCTCCGCATCAATCGGAGTAGATGAACTTCGCGACGTTCTTGTCCGTCACGTTCGATTTGTCGATGACCGTGAAGCCGGTGCCGATCGCCGTCGGGATCGAATTGCCGGTCAGGTGGGCATAGGCTGCCATCACGCCGAAATAGCCGATCTCGGCAGGATGCTGTGCGATTGCCAGATCGACGAGGCCGGAGTTGATGTTATCGACGATCGACGTCGGCGCATCGAAGGCGACCACCCGGATCTTGCCCGTCTGGCCGGCCTGCTGCACGCCATTGGCGGCACCAAGTGCAGAGAACAGATTGGCCCCGAAGACACCATCGAGATCGGAGTTGCGGGCAAAGACGGCCTGCAGCTGAGATGCGGCCTTGTTGGCATCGTCGTCGTTGTATTGCGTCTCCAGAACGGTGATGTTCGGATACTTCTTCATTTCCTCCTTGAAGCCCTGCTCGCGCTGGTCCGTTGTCGAGATGCCAGGCTTCACGTTGGAAACGTAGACCTTGCCCTTTTCTCCCACGGCCTTTGCCAGCGCACGCGCGGCAATCGCGCCGCCGAGCAGGTTGTCGGAAGCAATGTAGGACAGCGGAAAGTCGGCATCGCCCTTGCCCGTCTGGTAGACACCCGTGCCGATGAAGGTATCGACGGTGATGATCGGGATGCCGGCATCCGCAGCCTTCTTCAGCGGCTGGATCAGCTGATCCTTGTCGGTCGGTGCAATAAGGATCGCATCGGGTTTCTTGGCTATGACCGCATCAAGAACCGGTACCTGGGTCACGGGGTTGAAATCGGGGCCGCCTTGGAACACCAGAGTCGCACCGACGGCTTTGGCTGCGGCCTCGGCGCCCTTGCGCATAGTGATGTAGAAGGCATCGGTCGTCAGGCCCGGAATGAGGGCAATCGTGAACTTCTTGTCTGCGGCTTTGGTGCTTTCGGCAACTGCCGCAACACCGGCAGCGAGCGATGCCACGGCCGTAGCCTTGAGAAATGAGCGACGCTCCATAATTTTCCTCCTCTTGAAGCCGAACCTCCCCCGTCCGGCAAAGCGATAATCAGTGGGTTACTTCGGCACGTCAAGTAATTTTTTTCTGCAAGGAATTTCATTCAGCCAATTGATATGATTGCCAATTCCGACATGAGCGCGACATTGTGATCCGTCGGAAACATAGGGATCGCGCGATCGTTCAATATCATTTCGCATTGTCCTGTCTGTCCCGTCGGCAGCTCGCGTCATTCGCGGTGGAAGACCTGGGAAAGCCAGGCCAGGATGGTCTCCATATCCGGCTCCTGCGTCTGATCGATCGTCATCACGGCACCGCAGGCCATGGGCTCGGCCCGATCGGCGAGCCCAATCAGTTCGGGTACATATTCGGCGCCCGGATGACCGGGCAATCGATCCTTCAGCCTGCTGACATAACGCTCGCCTGCGACCGATCCAGGCACCTTGCACCATAGCTCCGCGACATGCTCGATGTTCGCAGCATTGATATAGTTTTCGAGCTGCGCCTTCGGCTGGAAGCCGAACCAGGCATCGATGATGAAGGTCGAATTGGCAGGCGCCTCGGCAATGAACGACCAGATCGCCTGGTAACTCGCCTTTCCCAACGCCCGATTGAAGTCGCGATCGACAAGGCCGATATGCTGCAGAAACGGGTTTTTAATACCGTCGAGAGACAGGATCGGCCAGCCGGTCCGCTGGGAAAGAGCCTTGGCAAGCCGGCTTTTGCCGGATGCCGGTACACCGTTGACCAGGACGACACGCTTTCCTTGTGGCGCGGTATCGGCATCGGCATCGAAAATTGAAAGCCCTGCGCCGATTACGCCGGCATCGCCGGCAAGTTTCGCCGGCAATATGGCAGGACAAAACCACGGCGCCACGGCAGGCAGGTCGGCAAGAGCGCGCGCTGCATCGCAGCCGAGCCCTCCGCCGAGCAGGATGACTTCGGGATCCATTGTCGCCGCGATATTGTCGAGCGCCATGCGCAAGGGAACCGCCCATTGGCGCAGGACCCGTGCTGCGGCGCGATCTCCTTCGGCGGCCATGTCGAACACCTCCTTGATCGTCACGGCAGACAGTCCGGCCTCGGCGATGTGCCGGCGCAAAGCGGTTCCGGAACTGAAGGTTTCGACACAGCCGCGCCTGCCACAAGGGCAGGGCGGACCGTCCTGGGATACGCAGATATGGCCGAGCTGCCCTGCAGCCCTATGGCCGTGATAGATCCGTCCGCCATGGGCGACGGCGCCGCCGATGCCCGTGCCGATCGTCAACATCGCAACGTTGCGATAGCCCTTGGCGCCGCCGATCCGCATCTCGGCGATGAGTGCCATACTGCAGTCATTCTCGACGAGGACAGGCTTTCCAAGTGTTGCCTCCAGCCGCTTTACGAGGTCGAGGCCGGCGAGGTTCAAGATGCCGCCGGACAAGATTTCCCGGGTGGCGACGTCGACCCGACCAGGTATGCCGACACCAACGCCCAAGACCCTGGATTCGTCGAGGCTGTGCGCCATCGCAATGACACGTTCCAATGCCAGCAAGGGATCGGTTGGCGTGCGTTCCGACAGCTTGGCTAGTATTTCGCCTCGAGCGGAGACCAAAGCAGCACGAATATTCGTGCCGCCAATATCAACGCCGATAGCGGTGTCAGCCATTGGCGCGCTGCCTTTGATCGGCGCCATGCGCGCCCGTACCTTTGAAGTGGTTCGCAATGACGGCCTGGATTTCACGGAGCCTTGGCACCGCGACCGACTCCAGCCGATCCTTCGTCACGGTACGATCGAGTGAAATACAGTCCTTCCACAGCGAGCGTCCGGCGATGACGCCGGAGGCGCCGTTGCGCATGGCGTCCTCGACCTGCGTCAGGAACGTCGAGTGGTCGACGCCAGCCGAGAGTACCGCCCATGGCACGTCGCCGGCAAGGCGCGTCACTTCGGCACAGGCTTGCGACGATCCCGGATAAGGGATCTTCAAGACTTTCGCCCCCAGATCCAGGCAGATCCTACTGCCGCCGACGATCAGGGATGGCAGCTTCGCAGTGTACTCGGCTTCGTCCTCATCATCGAACTTATAGGTCAGGAATTCAACGACAAGCAGGAGATCCTCGCGCGCGAAGTCTTCGATGCACTGCTTCAGGATCTGGATGTTATGGACGTTCGCTGCATCCCGGTCCGAGCGCAGATAGACCATGATCTTGCCGCCGGTCGCGCCGAGCTGGCGCACGCGGCGCGCCGAAATGCCGGAAACGGGCTTCGACAGACGATAGCCCTCCGGTGACATATCCCAACCGGAGGCGTCGAGACCGATCAGCAGCGCGGTATCGCGCTGGAGGACGCGATCATCGACCAGCGCCGGCACGGCACAAATCGGATCGACGAGAACGCAGGAGGCCTTGCTTGCCAGGAAGCGAGCGATATCGGCCTTTGTGTCCCCAAGCACCTTGTCCGAGATGGCGGCCTGCTCGGCCGGATCCTTGGCCAGGAGGCTGCGCATGCCGCCGCGCTGGTCGCAGGCAATCACCATCATGGCGCCATCGCTGCCGCAAATCTGCTGGTAACCGCGCATCTCCGCTGTCGTCAATTTCGTCATGGGGTCCTTCCTCCAGCCTTTGCGAAAGGCGCACCCGCAGGCACGCCTTCTCCACTCCTCGAAAAGGGCGTCGCTCTTGAAATTGAGGGCTCTCACGCACGGCATGAACGTTGCGAAACCGGCTGTTTTGAGCGATAACTTCCTCAAATACAGCAGATGTAACACATTGCAGAAAGGAATTTCAATCTGAATTCGTCTCAATCGCAGGAAGCTGCGGCAAATCGCGCATTGCTGCACACGGTCGCCAAATTGCACTACCAGTCCGACATGTCGCAGGTGGACATCGCCAGAAAATTGAGCCTGTCGACCGCGACGGTTTCGCGATTGCTGCAGCGAGCCCGTGCAGTCGGGATCGTCCGGATCGAAGTGATCGATCTGTCGCCGGCCGAGGATCTGAGTGCTGCGCTGATCGAGGGCCTGAAGCTGCGCACCGCCGCAGTGATCGATACGCCGTCATCGAACGTGCTGAGCGCGCTTGCCGCGCCTGTCGGCTCGCTTCTGCGGCAAGCAGGCCTGCGGTCGGGCTCGACGCTGGGCATCGGTTGGGGGCGGGCGGTGCGCGAAGTGACAATGGCCGGCCTGCCGCAGTTGCCGGGCATCATCACGGTCGCGCTGAACGGCGGCATGCAACAGGCGGCTCCACATTTTCAGATCAACGAATTCGTGCGCCAGGCAGCAATCCAGATGGGTGGCGTGCCGCATTTCCTGCATGTGCCCTATATTGCTTCGACCGAACTCCGGGATGCGTTTCTGGGGGACCCCACCGTTCAACAGGTGACGTCGCTTTGGGACAAATTGGACGCGGCGATCGTCGGCGTCGGGCTGACGCATGCTGCAAACCCTTCGGAGGCGGCGCTGCCGGGAGAGATGGCGCTGAGCCATGCCGCCGGCGATGTGCTGCGCCACTACGTCACCGAAGCCGGCGAGATCCTGCACTGGGATGGAGAGGAGGGGATGATCGCAGCCTCTCCCGAACAATTGCGCAAGGTGCCGCTATCCATCGCTGTTGCCGCGACCCCCGGCAAGGCGGGCGGCATCATCGGAGCGGCACGATCGGGGATGATCAACGCACTGGTCACCGACGCCAACACGGCCCAGGCCATTCTCGATCGCCTGTCGTCCAATCAGAAAGTCGAGGATCGATCCTGATGCCTTTTGACGGGCGCTCCTTCGGTGCTTTCCTGTTCGACATGGATGGAACCCTCCTGAACTCGATAGC
>NZ_JAUQTZ010000218.1:0-6778 GCF_059803845.1 Rhizobium sp. UFLA01-1127
TGCACTTCGCCATAGAGCGAGACATATATGTCGCCCGTCTCCTCATTGGCACGCAGGTTGATGAGCGGGTCCTGCTCTGCGAGTTGGCGTAGGGCCAGCCAGAGGGCTGCGTTTTCCGAAGGGCGCATCGAGCGGATGCGCGTTTCCAAGGTGGGTGGCGCGAAGTGGCGAAGCGTGCCGGGCGGTCTTTCGGTGCCGATCCAATCGCCGATGCGGGCATTGTGCAGTCCGCCGACTTTGGCGATCTGCCCTGCGCTGATCTTTGCGACCTTGTCTGTCTGGCCGTCCTTGAAAAGCTGAAGACTGCTGATCTTTACCGGGCCGCTCGCCGTTTCGATATCGTCGCGAAGACCGATCGTGCCCGACGCCAGGTGGAGATAGGCGAGCTTCTCGCCGCCCCATCCCCATTCGATCTTGAAGATTGTCCCGGAAACCGGGCTGTCGGGGTTCGGATGTCGGCTGGGCAGCAGGGTTTCGATCGCCGAGATCAAAGCCGGGATGCCGAGGCCCCGTATCGCCGCGCCGGCAAATGCCGGGTGGATCAGAGACTTCGCCACCTGATCGGTAAGGGCCTGCTTCAGCCTTTGCGGCGTCAGGCGCTCCGAGGCCAGAACGTAATCCCCCAGCAAAGCCTCGTCATTTGATGAAAGCGTTTCGCATAGGCGCGAGAAATGGGGTTCGCTTTCGATATCGGCGGCTTCCACTGTGGCGAGCCTGCTGCCGGCGTCGTGGACGATCGACATTGCGACGGGACGAACCGCCAACTGGTTCGCAATATCCTCGAGAACCTCATCATAGCGCGCGCCGAGGCGATCGACCTTGTTGATGAAGAACACGAAGGGAATGCTGAGGCGGCGCAATGCCCTGACGAGCACGCGGGTCTGCGATTGCACGCCCTCAACCGCCGAAACCACGACCACGGCGGCATCGGGCAATTGCAGGATTCGTTCGATCTCAGCAATGAAATCCGGGTGACCCGGCGTGTCGATGAGGTTGACCGTCACGTCGCCGACGGTGAAGGAAACCACCGCAGCGACGATAGTGATACCGCGCTGTTTTTCGAGTTCGAGATTATCTGTCTGCGTGCTGCCGGCATCGACGCTGCCAAGCCTGTCGATTATGCCGATATCGAAAAGGAGTCGTTCCGTAAGGCTAGTCTTGCCCGCGTCTACATGGGCGAGGATGCCTAGATTCAATGTGCGCATGGTCCATCATCTTCTCAGAATTTCGGATGTGATTTTCGTGAGAAGTGAGTCGGCGCATTGGGTCCTCCACGCGGTTTCGATGTCGGCTTGCCCGCCTTCCGTTTGAGAGGCGGGCACTCATTTTTACAGACGTTTCGCGGAATCCGTCAAGCTTTGCCTGATTTCCACTTAAGGCTTAGCTCTGCGTGCGGCTTGTTCAGAGTTCGGGATGATTACCCAAAACAAAACCGGCCACGTCAGGCGCGACCGGTTTGAATTCATTGCGGATTGTCTGAAGCTCAGTTGCCGCCGAAGGCCGTCTGCAGCAGGGTCAGCTGTGCCTTGACGCTGTTCTGGTTGTCCGGAACGATCGCGGGTTCCGTCGGGCGGTAGATTTCGCGGTCGAGGATGGCGACGCGGTTCTGGAGGCGCAGCGAGCGTTCGACGAGATCGCGGAAAGATTCCGGCAGATCGTTCCAGCCCGGAGCACTACGGTCGACGTTGAAGCCGTCGAGGCGAACCTTGTTCTTTTCGGCGAGTACCTGATCGCGGGACATTTCACCGTTGTTGACGGCGCGCTGCAGCAGCAGCCAGGAAGCCATCTGCATGAGGCGGGTCGTGAGCCGCATGGATTCAGCGGCGTAGAGCACCGAGGCCATGCGCGGCAGAACCTTGGAGGCGGCGCGGCCCTGGCCGTCGAGATAGCCGGCGGTTTCCTCGACCAGCGACATGCCTTCAGAATACAGTGCCCTGAACTGTGCCGAGGATGCGGCGTGGCCAGCAAAGCTGATCGTGTTCAACCCAAGTTCCGACATCGAATAAATCCCTGCTTCACGCAACACTTTTGTTCAGGAAAAGCCGGTCAAGTCCCTAAGAGCTTTCGGCATCCGCTTTTATGACTTTAAGATGCTGGTTTTAACTGAAATTCGCAAGGTGATTCTTAAGAAAGGGTTAATCTCCACAGTTTCGGCAAGGACCGCGACACAGGTCGAAAAAGAAGAGCCGCAAAAGCGGCTCTCAAGGTAAAACAGGGAGAAAAATCAGACCAATTCGCCAAGTGGAGGAACTGTCTGAGTCCAGAACGAATCTGGATGGTCATAGTAATATGTCGTAAAGCTTAATATTCAGTTGAGCATGCCTTAAACCCGGGCTGCGCCGCACAGATTTCGTGCTGCCGCCAAACGCCGTCAAGCAAGTGCTTCAGAAGCGGAAAAGACTGTCCGCCGCCTTGCGGCCGGAGGCCTTAGTGGCGATTTCCGCTTCCAGCCGGGCTATCTCGTCCTGGAGCAGCGCCACGCGGCTTTTCAACTCGTCCACGGACAGCAGCGACAGATCGCTGCCGATCTCATGGGCGGACGGCTGCTTCGGGCGGTCATCGTCGAATATGCTCATTTCGGCTCCTCCTTCCCTTCAAGAGGGATCAGGTGCCGTAATTTACAGTTACATCGTCCTTTTTTGAAGTCTCGCTTCGCGCCAGCGCCATGCTCTCCGGCGTGATCATCTGTGCGTTGGCCGAGGGCATGGTCGTGTAGGCGTCGCGATCGCCGGCCGGCTTTGCGGCGCGCATGCGGCTGCGGAAGATCGAATAGGAGGTAATCAGCACATGGGCGATGGCGGTAACGAAGAACAGCGAGTAGGGGCCGATGGAGGACATGACGGGGCCGCTCAGCGTCGGGCCGATGATCGTGCCGATGCCGTAGAGCAGCAGCAGACCGCCCGAAACCTTGACGAAATCCTCCGGCGCGGCGAAGTCGTTGGCATGGGCGACGGCGATCGGGTAGAGCGTGTTGGCGACGGCGCCATAGATGACGACCATGCCGATGAGGAAGAAGGGGCTGCCGGGCTTCAAAAGGAAGAGTAGGATGCCATCCAGAGCGGCGATTGCAGCCATGCCCGCCAGCACGTAGCGGCGGTCGATGCGATCCGAAAGGCGGCCGGCGGGCAACTGCATGACGGCGCCGGCAAAGATGGTCAAACTCATCATCAGCGCGATATTGCTTTCCGAAAGGCCCGCATTGGCGCCGAAGACGGCGCCGAGCGTGCCGTAGGCGCCATTGGCGATGCCGACGAGCAGGATGCCGATCGAAGCGACGGGCGAATTGCGGTAGAGCGCCCTCAGGTCGAGGCTGACGGCCTTGAGAGGCTGCGGCGAGGCGGCGGTCGACAGCGTGGTCGGCAGCATGGCGACGCAATAGCAGATGCCGCACATCATGAAGAGGATGGGCGTATGGATATCGGCGAAAGGCACCATCATCTGGCCGGCGACGGCGCCGATCAGCGTAATGCCGATGTAGAGCGAGAAGATCGCGCCGCGGCTTTCATTGGTGGCGCGCTCGTTGAGCCAGCTTTCGATGATCATCGAGGTGCCGGCAGTACAGAAGCCGGTTACGGCGCGCAGCGCCACCCACCAGATGGGATCGACGATGATGCCGGTCAAAAGCGCGATAATGGCGATGACGGAGATGAAGCCCGAGAAGGCGCGCACATGGCCGATGCGTCTGACCAGCTTCGGCGCCGTCAGGCAGCCGAGCACGAAGCCCGTTGCCCATGTCGTGCCGAGCAGGCCGAGCGTCGTCGTCGCATAGCCTTCCGCCGTGCCTCGCACGGGCAGCAGCAGGCTATGCAGGCCATTGCCCGTAAACAGGAACAGCGTGCCGAACAGCAGCGCGAGTACCGGCAATATGTTTCTTTTCATGCTCCCCCACCTTAATGCGGATCCATTTCAGGAACCGACAAGGCAGGATCCCGCCCTGCCTGTTTTCGCTATTGATTGTGTCCCGGATTGCCGCTATCGGCCTGTGGAAACAGTCTGTTGGCGCGGAAAAATGTCCGTCCTATGACATTTAGAGCATGATCGCGAAAGCGGTGCAGCGGTTTTTGGTCGCGGCTGCCCTCACTCTTGCATAAACGGGGAAAAATAGCGTGACAAAAGCCATTGCGGTGCTGCTCCTGCTCGCCATGGCAGTGCATCTCGTCAAGCCTTTGGGGTTGCCGGGCCTGAGGCGCAGGGCCGATTTTTGGAAGATTGCCATCTTCGCCTTCGCGATCTGGACGGTCGCGCTGCTCGTCAACGAGGTGTTTTAGCGCATTTGAGCCAGGATTCGGGACTTCAAGCCCGTCACACGCGGCTACCTAAAGCCGGATCTCCCCGCGCATGACGCAGATGCTGCTGCCCGACAGCAAGACTTCGTTTACCGTGCCCGCAGATTTCCGGACATCGACGCCGATAGTGCTGCGTCTTCCCATCTCCACACCCTGTTCGATGGCGATTTTCACCTCCGCATCCTGCGCGGGGAGCAGGGAGGTCAGATAGGCGCCGAGTGCGGCGGAGGCGCTGCCGGTTGCCGGGTCTTCCGTCACATTGTCGAGCGGGGCAAACATGCGGCCGCGGATAGCCCACGGGTTTTCAGGGGAGCGCATGTAGAGAAAGAGTGAGAAGCCGGTCTTGTCTTCCTTATGCCGCGCGGCCGCCTCGGCAAAAATAGCGGCATTCGGCCGTGCCTTGCCGAGCGTTTCGAGGCTGTCCAGTTCCGCAAAGGCGAAGGGCAGACCGACCGATGCGAAGACCGGCGCGTGGGTTGCATGGCGGATCGATTGCGGGTCGATCTGCACGCAGGCGGCAATCAGCTCGTCGGCAATGGTCTCGCCGATCGTGAGCTTGCCTGGCGCGCGAATGCTTGCGCCTGCAACATCGCTACCATTGCGCAACAAGGTTATCTCCACGAGCCCGGCATCCTCTTCGAAGGTCAGCCGGTCGCCGGTGGGTTTTCCAAAGATCACTTGCTGCTGGCCGAGGACGAAAGCGGTGCCGACATTGGGGTGGCCGGCGAAGGGGATTTCTGCCGTCGGCGTAAAGATGCGGACGCGGGCTGTATGCTCCGGGTTTTCCGGCGGCAACACGAATGTCGTTTCCGAATAGCAGAATTCGGCCGCGATCTTCTGCATGGCCTCGCTGCTCAGGCCGCGGGCGTCCGGAATGACGGCTAAGGGATTGCCGACGAAGCGTTCGGATGTGAAGACGTCGACGGTGACATAGGCGACAGTGTCCATGGCGGTTCCCGGCAGTTTTAATCGAACTGTCAGGATTTAGCCGCTGCCCGGACGAACCTGGAAGCAGGAACTTGTGCCGGTGACAAGTTCGCCAGCGACCTCTTTGGGAGCAGTGCCCTTTACGTCGCGTCCTGCAAGTCTGCGGCACGCATCGGGATTACTTCAATTGCTCTGGAACTGCTTGAGCACGCTGGACCAGAGCTCGACCAATTCGGCACTGCCTGCATCGCCCGGTTTCGCGCGTACCGCAGTGTGCACGAGGACCAAATGTGTCGTTGGATCGACGAGAATGCGCTGGCCTGCCCGGCCGTCCAGAAAAAACGTTCGGCGTGGACCGGGCATGAGCCAGGTTTGATAGCCATAGCCCCAGGGATTCTTCTCGTGATCGACTGCGAGGAATGAGCCTTGCGTAACCGGCTGCGTCGCATCCAGCAGCCATTGGCGGGGTATGATCTGCCGGCCGTTCAGGGCACCGTCATGAGCGAGCAGCAGTCCAAAGCGGGCATAGTCGCGAAGCGTCGCGCTGAAGCAGCAGTAACCGACTTCCTGGCCTGTGCCGTCGACCTGCCAATTTGCGCTGGCTTCCGCGCCCATCGGTTGCCATATGCGGGTCTGGAGATAGTCCGACATGCTCATATGCGTGGCGTGGGTCAGGACCAGGCTCAGCCCTTCGGTATCGAGATTGCTGTAATGCCATACCGTATCGGGAGGCGCGACCCGCTTGTTGAACCGCGATACGGCCGTAATGGGGTCGAGCTTTTCCGGTCCAAGCAATGAGTTGCTGAGATGAATGTTGTCGTCGGGATTGCCGAAGTTCTCGGTGAAGGCGATGCCGGAGGCCATATGCAGCAATGCGCGGATCGGCGTGCCGCCCATCTCCGTGCCTTTCAGCTCCGGCACATAGGTCTCAACGGTATCGTCGATCGAGTGGATGGAACCTTCGGAGATCGCAATTCCGATCATCATGCCGGTCAAGGTTTTCACCATGGATTGCGAGACAAGCCGGTCGCGGTCGGTGCGGCCATATTGGTAGTGTTCGAACAGGATCGTGTCGTTGCGGGCAATCAGCAATCCCGTGGTGGGGTTGGTGCCGAGATATTTCGGCAAAGAGGCGGTTTCCGTGCCGAACGTGAACTTGACCGAAATCTCGGATGGGGCACGTAAGAGCGGTAGCGGGTGCTCGGCGGCGGCGATAGTGTGTGTTGGCGCAAGCTGGTCGGCATGGCTGAAGTTGCCGATCATGTTGCGTTGTTCGCTAAGCGGCAGACCGACGGGATATCCGAGTTTCTCACCGTAAGCCTCTGCATCTGGTCCGGTCGACGAAAAGATGGGAACGGCCATCTGCAACTGTTGGGCGCGCACAATATCTATTTGAGCAACTAACACTATAGCAAAAACGGCTATAAAACTGCGCCAAGCAAGCATATGGCAACCCCTCTATTTCGCCCTTTATTACAAGTGGAGCACCTAGATGTGGAGCCTCAAGAGGTTGTCGCTGGATAGATTGAGGCGACTGATGGGTGTCTTTGAATTTAGGCTGCCAT
>NZ_JAUQTZ010000219.1:0-6770 GCF_059803845.1 Rhizobium sp. UFLA01-1127
GGATTGAATGAGCTCCTGCGCGGACAGGCTCGAATCCAGGAGGTCATCTACCACCATCCAAGCGGCATCGACTTCATCCCGGCCGGCAATCGCAGTTTTCGTCGGCGCGCCAGTTTGACTGATGTGGCTGACATCATCGAGATGGCCCGCGCGAACGGCCAAACCGTTGTCTTCGACAGCGCTCCCGTACTCGCCTCGACCGATACGGTGCACCTGGCTGCGCTCGCAGAGCAAACGTTAGTCGTAGTCAGATGGGCAAAGACAAGCCGCCGCGCCCTCGCACTCAGTCTGCAGCATCTGAAAAATTCACGAAATCCCGAAATTCCGGTTGTCATAAATAGCGTTAATCCAAAAAAACACGCCCAATACAACTTCAGTGACTCAGAATTATTTGTGAGATCCCTGATGAAATACTACAGCTACAAAACATAGCCTTGAATATAACCGACTGATTTACCGTGCACTGGCAGTAACTATATCTGAGGATGCGAAAATGAGTGGACCAGAAGTCTTGAGTGCCGGCTTCACGGGTAGAGATGGAGCCAACGCGCCCGAACGGTTCTGCCCCAAACTTGCATCAAAGGTCCGAAGTCCCACTCGGTCCCCATTGATTCGACGAGGTATTCGAACTGCTAGGCAATGGACTGGGTTGATAGGCGAACCTCGCCTTTTCCCCTCGATATCAGCTTCTCGAAGCCTTCATGCCGACGGTTCCATCTGGGGGGAGAATTATGGGTAACGCAGCGAAAAATAACGGTAAAGTTGCGCTGATTACAGGCGTAACAGGCCAAGACGGAGCGTATTTGGCCGAGATGCTGTTGGAAAAGGGCTATATTGTTCACGGCATCAAGCGGCGCTCATCCTCCTTCAACACCACTCGTATTGAGCATCTCTACGAGGATCCCCACGTCGAGAATCCTCGCTTTATCCTGCATTTCGGGGACATGACGGATTCAACGAATCTGATCCGGATCGTTCAGGAAACCCAGCCTGACGAGATCTACAATCTTGCCGCACAAAGCCACGTTCAGGTCTCTTTCGAGACGCCGGAATATACATCCAACGCGGATGGAACTGGCACCCTCCGGCTGCTTGAAGCCATTCGTCTCTTAGGCCTGACCAAGAAGACCCGCTTCTATCAGGCGTCGACCTCCGAACTTTACGGCAAAGTTCAGGAAGTTCCCCAGAGCGAGACGACGCCGTTCTATCCTCGCTCACCCTACGCGGCTGCCAAACTTTATGCCTATTGGATCGTTGTCAATTATCGCGAGGCCTATGGCATGCATGCCTCGAATGGCATCTTGTTCAATCACGAAAGTCCGATTCGCGGCGAGACATTCGTGACGCGTAAAATTACCCGGGCGGCTGCGGCTATCCATCTTGGACTCCAGGAACGGCTCTATCTTGGCAATTTGAATGCCAAGCGTGACTGGGGGCATGCGCGCGAATATGTCCGCGGCATGTGGCTGATGTTGCAACAGGATGAACCGGAAGACTACGTTCTGGCGACCGGCGAAACCCACTCTGTTCGCTCCTTTGTCGAAAAGGCCTTTGCCAAAGTGGGCATGCCGATTGCTTGGCGTGGCGAGGGTGTTGAGGAAAAGGGATACGACAAGACATCGGGTCAATGTGTGGTGGAGGTCGATCCGGCTTACTTCCGCCCGACTGAAGTTGATCTTCTGATTGGCGATCCAACGAAGGCGCATACAAAGCTTGGCTGGAAACATGAGACCAGCCTTGATCAGCTGGTTGCGGAAATGGTTCGCGAGGACCTGAAAGTAATGGCGCGAAATGTTCCGTCGATAGGTGTGAACAAAGGCTTGGCTTATGCCTGAGGTGATCTACAGCCTTGCTGGAAAAAAGGTCTATGTCGCGGGCCACCGCGGCATGGTGGGCTCTGCGATCGTGCGACGTCTCGCTTCCGAGGACTGCGAGATTTTGACGGCTACGCGTGCCGAGGTCGATCTCAGACGGCAGGAACAGGTCGAGGCCTGGATGAGCAAAAGCCGCCCCGACGCTGTCTTCCTGGCCGCCGCGAGGGTTGGCGGCATTCTCGCGAACGCTACCTATCCGGCTGATTTTCTATACGATAATATGATCCTCCAAGCGAATGTCGTCCATGCAGCTCATAAAACTCACGTCGAAAAGCTGATGTTTTTGGGCTCGTCCTGCATTTATCCAAAATTCGCCGATCAGCCGATCGTTGAGGGGGCGCTTCTGACCGGACCGCTTGAACCTACGAACGAATGGTATGCGATCGCCAAAATTGCCGGATTGAAGCTCTGCCAGGCCTATCGCAAACAGCACGGCAGAGATTTCATCTCGGCCATGCCTACCAATCTCTATGGTCCGGGCGACAATTTTGACCTAGACTCGAGTCATGTCATGCCGGCACTAATACGCAAAACGCACGAAGCCAAGATTCACCAGCACCGAGAAATATGCATCTGGGGCACTGGCAATCCACGGCGCGAATTCCTGCATGTTGACGATTGCGCCGACGCTTGCGTCCATCTCATGAAGACCTATTCGGCAGAAAGTCATGTGAATGTCGGGTCGGGCGAGGATATCACCGTCCTCGATTTGGCGCATCTCGTCTCTCTGGTTGTTGGTTTCGACGGCAAGATTACGCATGATTTGACCAAACCGGATGGCACGATACGCAAACTGATGAGTGCCGACAAACTCCGCACGCTCGGCTGGTCGCCTAAGATTGGGCTAAAGGAGGGTATCGCAGACGCCTACCGCTCCTTCCTGGACGGGCGCTATTTTGAACGCAGCAACGGAAGGCCGCAAGATGGCAGCGCTTGAAATGCTTCCTGGGGGGACCCATTCAGTATCCTCCGCAGGGGCGTCTCAGACGGTGCTGTTGATAGATATATCGCATGTCCCTTGCACACCGGCTCCGCTCTGCACAGGGAATCTGCTCGCCAGCAGACATATTCCAAAACTATACGAAGCGCTGCCGATGCCCTTACACAAGCTCTTGCGCTCTACTTGGCATGGCAGGAGGGGTTGCATGGAACAGCTCTTCCCGGGGTGGCGACTTTTTCCGTATATTCTCTTGAGAATTCAACGAGAAGCCAGCTTTATGGATGCTATAGCAACGAATGGTCTCGATCTATCCAAGTCGATATTTCAGGTTGATGCCATTGATGCTTCAAAATAGTTGATGATCCGCCGCACAGCTCCGGCATCGACCATATGATCACTTGCGATATCACCTAATTCGGGGAAGCGCCTTGCCCGTCCTCGGCTCTTCGAACCAGGCGAGCGACCACCTCAGTCCGGTTCTGCACCCGCAACTTGCGCATTATGTGCTGCAAATGCATCTTTACCGTATGCCCCGACAAATTGAGCTTTCCTGCGATAACCTTGTTTGAGCAGCCACATTGCAACTCTGCGAGAACCTCCGCCTCCCGGGGAGTGAAATCGGCAATCGTCCAATACTGCGTCCTTTCATCCAAGCTTTTCTCCGCCTCATTCCTGGTCGGAGCATGCTCGTCTGATCCATTTACAACAACGCCCAACAGCTGCGGACAGAATGTTCCTCCCGCCAGAACGAGACGAAGGCCAGCAAGAGCGATATCGATGGGAAGTGACGTTGAAAAGAAGCCGCGGATGCCCATCTTGAGCGCCTGACGAACTATGCCGACATCATCTGTACCTAAGAGCAAGGTGACGGGAGCCTCGGGAAAGCGCTCGGCAATCGCCGCAAGATCGTCACGCAGGCTCATACTCTCGACACCTCTGCCGGCCAGATCCAGCGCAATTAAGCGCACCTCGGCTCCGAGAGCTCTATCAAGGCTCTCAGTCGAAATCATATCGACAAAATTCCACCCGGCGAATTCGCGCTCAAGAAGCTTCACCACAGTCGTGCGCGCCAATGTGGAATGCTGAATAACGACAATAGTTGGTATATTGCGTCCGATATGACGCTTAGCTTTAACACCGCTGGACACCTGACTGCTCCCCGAAATATTTGCAGCCCGTAATCTATATTATTCTCGTTCTTGTTTCATGTCACGACATAAAAAGAGGTATTATCGATATCAATAGTCTTATTATCACGATAGTCATTATAGATTGTAGGGAATCATATGTGTCACATCTTTGCGTATATAATGGAACGAAATATCAGTCCATTATGATAAATAGATTCGATCTGCATCACTGGAATCATATGCAGAAAGCATATCAACAAAGCGTCGGCTGATATTGGAAATATATCTGACCTTACACAAATAAACTCAGGAAATGCGGTCAGATGCAATTATTTGTCGACCAACTTTGCTCTAAGCTCATCTTTCAACTTAAAGCAGCTGCAATACTGAATTTGGCACCCACGGATCCTGGCCAGACGCCACGACTGCAGGCTGTGCGGATCTATAACAACGTAAGTATGGTTATGCCGGAATATTCCGCATGCCGGTGACCGAGCAAGACGGCATCATGAAGTCGAGCTTTGGCAATGTCAGCGGGAGACCGCATGTCAGGTATGCACGAAGCCCAGAATGTCATCTACGAGGGCCGAATGGGCGTCCGTGAGGTTGCCGCCGCCGTGGCCGCCGATGCCGGCCAATTGAAGCGCATGCTGATCGTAGAGAACATGGTCGATCTGCTGGGCGTCCGCCGTGCCACCGGCAGGAACTGCAATATTGATGGGATGGAAATAGGCGAGATTGACGTCCACCATGCTGCCGGTCGACGATCCAACTCCGCCGCCGCCAGCTTCGTGGTTGCCCGTAAAAATCGTCCCCGATGACATGTTGAAGCCACCGCCGTTGCCGCCGATGCCGGCAATCTGCATGGTGCCCTGATCAAAAATTGCGTTGTTTGTCTGATGGGCTTCGGCCGAACCGCCCGCGGCGCCTACCGCGATGTTGATCGGAGAGAAGATGGCCACGTTCACATCGACCATGCTGCCGACGAAAACTCCGTTGCCGCCATGCCCCGCATAATTGTCACCAGTAAACGTAACCGCCGTTCCTGGGCTCACCGTCGTGTCGTGGATTGCGACATTATGGTCCCCGCCGGAGCCGCCGATGCCGCCCATCTGGGTTGCCCCCTGCAGGAATAGTGCATTGTTCGATTGAACGGCGTGAGCCTCAGCGCCAGGCCCAGCCGCCACAGCGGTGTTCACGGGGGCAAACACCGCAACATCGGAGCTAACGAGCCCACCAAAAAAGAGGCCGTTGCCACCGGTGCCGGCATGATTGACGTCGCTACCGCCGCCGATGGCAACATTGCCGCTTCCGCCATTCCCGCCGATCCCAGCTATTTCGGTGGGATGCTGATTGACCAGCGCATCGTTTCCCTGGAAGGCGTCTGCGCTCGAATGAGGTCCCGCAATGGTCGCATTCGAGGGCACGAAGACGGCCAGTGCGTTGCTGTCGATCACACCGTCGCTTATCCCGTCACCGCCGCTGCCAGCTGAATTGTAGTTCGGACCCGAAGAGACATCCAATGGAAGCCAGGTCGGCACCAGAGCCAGATGCCCCGCAGCCAAGTTAGAGGTGAGGTTCTGATCGGCGCCTGCTTTGGGTAAATCTTCCGATAGGGGACGAATTTCCGTCATAACCATCTCCATTGCACGATCAACCGCACGTCCCACGGAGCATGCAACTTATGCGGCCGGAATTTTTCGAATATTGTGCATCTGAACGAGAGAAATGCAGAGCCTGCAATTCGTCTACATCCACTCGGCTAGTATCATAGCCGTTTGGCTATCATGGATGTAGCGTCTCATCATGCGAATTTGGCCGCGCCAACGTCGCCTTGCAGGAGGGATCCGACCTGTTTGCGCTGTTTTTTCGCAACTGTTTTAGGCTCTGAGCCGACCCTCCTCAGAGCCTCAAAATTCAGCCTGTTCGCTTGAACTGCCTTTGCTTCGAAAGATTAGGTGCGTCGATCAGGCCCCTACCTGATCACTGCCATCTCATCTGAAGCATATCACGACGCACTGAGGTCAAATTGCGCTCCGTCATCTCCGAACATGCGCCCGAAGGAGTGTCCCCGAATATCTAGATAGTTCGCAGATTTGACCGTGGGTAATATTCACCCGCGGCTATATTGCTGGCGGTGAGATGCTGAGTACGCCTGCCGTAGAACCCACGGACGAAGCGAAAGCGAAGGAGGAACATCAATGCCTATCCCACAAATATCTGACACGATTCAATTCAGCGACCCGGTTGCTGGCGACGGGAGCGCTGGCAATGGCGGCGACGGCAACAGCCATGGCAATATCGACTATAATCCGGTTGCGTATGTCGCCAACGTGCAATCGGTCGAAGGAGCATCTACCGATCTGCACAACGGCGACCATGTCGGACAGATGGCGGATTGGACTGCCGGTAGCGGCGGACCCGGTGGCTTTACTCAGGCCCAGAATGGATTCCTGGCGGCAGTCACGAATAGCGGCGCCGGAGGTGCCGGAGGAGATTCTCACTCCAACGGGAGCCAGGGAAGCGTGAGCGGCGGCGATACGGCAGCGGTAAGCGCGGGTACCACGGCGACGCAATACACTCAGCTTATGGCTGATCAGCATGCCACCATTCTCGCGGGCGTCGGCGGCAACGGCGGCAACGGCAACATGGCCCGCGGCGGCGACATCTCCGCTGCGCTAGTTCACACGGATCCCTCAACGACGACCGTGAACAATGCTCTCGATCATTTCACGAACGACTTCGGTCATATCGACCTCAGCCATCTTGGCTCATGAACCACAAGCCTATGAGGGTCGCCGGGTTTGGCTGGCGACCCTCATAGGC
>NZ_JAUQTZ010000021.1:0-60406 GCF_059803845.1 Rhizobium sp. UFLA01-1127
GAGGCCGCCAATATGGTGCTGACACCGGAATTCCGGATGGGGCGGACGCCGCTTGCCATTAGCCATCTCTATATATCAGCGGTCGAACATCCTGCCGTGCGCGAAGGCGGGCGGTTTGCCAAAGACAACATCAGCGAAATACCCGTGACATCAGAGGGTGCCGTCGATCTTGCTGCGCTGGAGATCATGCTCGCCGCCCATGATAAGGCGAGCGGCCTGCCGATGGTCGCCATCATGCTCGCGAACAACGAAACCGGAATTATCCAGCCTGTCGGCGATGCAGCTAAGCTCGTTCAGGCAGCGGGCGGTCTCTTCGTGGTGGATGCTGTTCAGGCGGCCGGCCGCGTTCCGCTCGATATCAATGCGATCGGTGCGGATTTTCTGATCGTGTCGTCGCACAAGATCGGTGGACCAAAGGGGGTGGGTGCGCTTATCTCGCGCGGCGAGGTGCTGATGCCGAAGCCGTTGATCCACGGCGGTGGCCAGGAAAAGGGCCATCGTTCGGGCACGGAAAACACGCTTGCCATCGTCGGATTCGGTGCCGCCGCCGAGGCCGCAGCCCTAGATCTCGATGCTCGCAATGCGGCGATCGCTTCATTGCGCGCCCGGCTGGAAGAAGGCATGGAGCTTGTAGCGCCGGATGTCATTATTCACGGCAAGGGCGGCGCACGTGTTCCCAACACCAGCTTCTTCACCTTGCCGGGCTTGAAATCCGAAACCGGCCAGATCGCCTTCGACCTCGAAGGCGTGGCGATTTCTGCCGGTTCGGCCTGCTCGTCGGGCAAGGTAGGCGAAAGCCATGTGCTCGTGGCGATGGGATGCGATCCCAAGCTTGGGGCGCTGCGCATCTCGCTGGGGACGACCACGACCGAAGCGGATATCGATCGCGCAATCGCTGCTTTTGCCCGCATCGCGGCAAGGCGCAAGCTGGCGGGTGCGGCGGCCTGACGGGCATAATTTTGCGGAAACCGAAATTTCCGCTTGCCAATCGGGGTGAAAAGTCCCTTTTGGCCGACTACATAGGGGGCAGACATAAGTCTGCCGCAACGTTGACAAGCTGCCGGACCTTGGATCCGGCGAGATTGGAGAACGAAATGCCTGCAGTCCAGGAAACGGTCGATCAGGTTCGCCAGATCGACGTGGACCAGTATAAGTATGGTTTCGAGACTACGATCGAGGTGGAAAAGGCTCCCAAGGGCCTCTCCGAAGACATCATCCGCTTCATCTCCGCCAAGAAGCAGGAGCCGGATTGGATGCTGGAATGGCGCCTCGAGGCCTATCGTCGCTGGCTGACGCTCGAAGAGCCCAAGTGGGCGCGCGTCGATTATCCGAAGATCGATTTCAACGACATTCACTATTACGCCGCGCCGAAGAAATTCGCCGGCCCGAAGTCGCTCGACGACGTCGATCCGGAACTTCTGAAGACCTACGAGAAGCTCGGCATTCCCCTGCGTGAACAGGAAATTCTCGCCGGTGTCGAAAAGCCGAAGATCGCGGTCGACGCGGTGTTCGATTCCGTTTCGGTCGTGACGACCTTCAAGGAAGAGCTGAAGAAGGCCGGCGTGATCTTCATGTCGATCTCCGAAGCCATCCGCGAGCATCCGGAGCTGGTGCGCAAATATCTTGGTTCCGTCGTACCGACCTCGGACAATTTCTATGCAACGCTGAATTCGGCCGTCTTCACCGACGGTTCGTTCGTCTTCGTGCCGAAGGGCGTCCGTTGCCCGATGGAACTGTCGACCTACTTCCGCATCAACGAGAAGAACACGGGCCAGTTCGAGCGCACGCTGATCATTGCCGAAGAAGGAGCCTACGTTTCCTACCTCGAAGGCTGCACGGCGCCGCAGCGCGACGAAAACCAGCTGCATGCAGCCGTCGTCGAGCTGGTTGCGCTCGATGACGCCGAGATCAAGTATTCGACGGTGCAGAACTGGTATCCGGGCGACAAGCACGGCAAGGGCGGCATCTACAACTTCGTTACCAAGCGTGGCGATTGCCGCGGCCATCGCTCCAAGATTTCCTGGACGCAGGTCGAGACCGGCTCCGCAATTACCTGGAAATATCCGTCCTGCATCCTGCGCGGCGACGACAGCCGCGGCGAGTTCTACTCGATCGCGGTTTCGAACGGCCATCAGCAGGTCGACAGCGGCACCAAGATGATCCACCTCGGCAAGAACACGTCGAGCCGCATCATCTCGAAGGGTATCGCAGCCGGCGTCTCGCAGAACACCTATCGCGGTCAGGTCTCGGCGCATCGCCGCGCAACCAATGCCCGCAACTTCACGCAGTGCGACTCGCTGCTGATCGGCGACAAGTGCGGCGCGCATACGGTGCCCTACATCGAGGCGAAGAACTCGTCCGCGCAGTTCGAGCATGAGGCGACGACCTCGAAGATTTCCGAAGACCAGCTGTTCTACTGCCTGCAGCGCGGCATTCCCGAGGAAGCGGCGATCGCGCTGATCGTCAACGGCTTCGTCAAGGAAGTGCTGCAGGAGCTGCCGATGGAATTCGCCGTCGAAGCGCAGAAGCTGATCGGCATCTCGCTCGAGGGCAGCGTCGGCTGACGTCCACGAAACAGAATTAGCTTTGGCGCGTCAGGCGCGCCGCACACTCATTCCTGCGATAGGATACTAAAATGCTTGAAATCAAGAACCTGCATGCCCGCATCGCCGAAGACGGCACCGAGATCATCCGTGGTCTGAACCTGACCGTGAAGGCAGGCGAGGTCGCCGCCATCATGGGGCCGAACGGCTCCGGCAAGTCGACGCTGTCCTACATTCTTTCCGGCCGCGAGGACTACGAAGTCACCGAGGGCGACATCCTCTATAACGGCGAGAGCATTCTGGAACTCGACGCTGCCGAACGCGCTGCCAAGGGTATCTTCCTCGCCTTCCAGTATCCGGTGGAGATCCCCGGCGTTGCCACCATGCAGTTTCTGAAGGTAGCGCTGAACGAACAGCGCAAGGCGCGTGGCGAAGACGAGCTGACGACGCCGGATTTCCTGCGTCGCGTCAAGGACGCCGCTGCCAAGCTGCAGATCAACATGGACATGCTGAAGCGCCCGCTGAACGTCGGCTTCTCCGGCGGTGAAAAGAAGCGCGCCGAAATCCTGCAGATGGCACTGCTCGAGCCGAAGCTTTGCGTACTCGACGAAACCGACTCCGGTCTCGACATCGATGCGCTGAAGATCGTTGCCGACGGCGTCAATGCGCTGCGCTCCCCGGATCGCGCCGTGATCGTCATCACACATTACCAGCGCCTGCTCGACTATATCGTTCCGGACACCGTTCACGTCCTCTACAAGGGCCAGGTGATCAAGTCCGGCGACAAGACGCTGGCGCATGAACTTGAAGCCAACGGCTATGCGGACATCATCGGAGCTGCAGCCTGATCGAGGCGGAAAGGACACGTCGATGAACATTCAGACGACGAACCGCCTGACATCAGCCGAAACGGCGCTGATCGAGGCGTATAACGACCAGATGGGCGATCTGCCCGGCGACGGCGAGGTTTTCGCCGTTCGCGATCGCCTGCTGGACGAGCTGAAGACGGCCGGCCTGCCGACGCGCCGTGTCGAGGCCTGGCATTATACCGATTTCAAGAACCTGCTGCGGCTGGTGCCGAGCGATATCGGCAAGGGTCTGGTAGAGGCACTGCCGGCGACGGTCGAAGGCTCTTCCGTTCTTGCCGTTCTCCAAGGAAAGGCAAGCGAAAAGGGTGCCGTCAAGAATCTGGCGGTGGGACCTTATGCCGACAGCCTGATCAACGGCACGGCTGCAGCCGGGCTCGAGGCGCTCGGCAAGGATGACGCTATCGGGCGCATCAATGCAAGCTTCGTCCGCGACGGCTATGTCATCGACTTCCCCGATGGCACGGAACTCGAAGCGCCGCTGGAAGTGCAGTTCATCCATGCCGGCGGACAGATCCATAGCCGCTTGCCCGTTTCCTTCGGCGCCGGCGTCAAGGCAACGGTCATCGAGCGTCACCAGGCGGTCGAAGGAGCTGCCGCGCTTGTATCGTCGGTGAGCGAAATCAAGATCGGCAAAGGTGCTGAAGTCACTTGGATCGTCCTGCAGAAGCAGGGGGCCGAGGACACGCATCTCGGCCAGATCCGTGTGGATCTTGGCGCCGACGCAAAGCTGAAGCTCTTCGTCATCAATGCCGGCGGCAAGCTGGTGCGTCAGGAACTGCATGTGAAGGTGACGGGCGAGGGCTCCGATCTGACGGTGCGCGGCATCAACCTGCTGGGCGGCGATAGCCATACGGATGTGACGCTGGTGCTCGGCCATGACGTTCCGCATACCGGCTCGACCGAGATCGTCCGCAACGTGGTCTTTGATCGTGCTCGCGGCGTGTTCCAAGGCATGATCCGTGTGGCGCCCGATGCGCAAAAGACCGACGCTCGCATGGCCTGCAACACGCTTTTGATGTCGGACGAGGCAGAATTCTCCGTCAAGCCGGAGCTCGAAATCTTTGCCGATGACGTTCAATGCGGCCATGGTGCGACGGTCGCCGATATCGACGAGAACCATCTCTACTATCTGATGGCTCGCGGTATTCCGAGAAACAAGGCTCGGGCGATGCTGGTCAACGCCTTCGTGGCCGAGATCGTCGAGGAACTGGAAGACGAAGCCTTGGTCGAGGCGCTGGAAGGCGTTATCTCGGCCTGGCTGGAAAAGCACGCCTGATTGGAGGCAAAGCTCGTGGACAAGATCGTGCCGGCAACGGCCTATGACGTGGAAGCCATTCGCCGGGATTTCCCGATCCTGGCGAAGACGGTGCATGGCAAGCCGCTTGTCTATCTCGACAACGGCGCATCGGCACAGAAGCCGCAGGTCGTCATCGACGCCATCTCGCATGCCTATTCCAACGAATACGCGAATGTGCATCGCGGCCTGCACTTCCTGTCCAATGCGGCTACGGAAGCCTATGAAGCGGCACGCGAGAAGGTGCGCCGCTTCCTGAATGCGCCGTCCATCGACGATATCGTCTTCACCAAGAACTCGACGGAAGCGATCAACACGGTCGCCTACGGCTGGGGCATGCCGAAGATCGGCGAGGGCGACGAGATCGTCGTCTCCATCATGGAGCATCACTCCAATATCGTTCCCTGGCATTTCATCCGCGAACGGCAGGGTGCGAAGCTTGTATGGGTGCCGGTTGACGATGAAGGTGCATTCCATATCGAGGATTTCGAGAGGAGCCTGACGGACCGCACCAAGCTCGTCGCCATCACGCATATGTCGAACGCGCTCGGCACGGTTGTTCCGGTGAAGCAAGTCTGCCGCATCGCCCATGAGCGCGGCATTCCCGTCCTGATCGACGGTTCGCAGGGCGCGGTGCATATGCCCGTCGACGTGCAGGATATCGATTGCGACTGGTACGTCATGACCGGCCATAAGCTGTATGGTCCCTCGGGTATCGGCGTGCTCTACGGCAAGAAGGAGCGGCTCGCCGAGATGCGGCCTTTCCAGGGGGGCGGCGAGATGATCTTCGACGTCACCGAGGAAAACGTCACCTACAATGATCCGCCGCATCGCTTCGAAGCGGGAACGCCGCCGATCGTTCAGGCGATCGGCCTTGGCTATGCGCTCGACTATATGGACGGTATCGGCCGGGACGCGATTGCACGGCATGAGGCCGACCTTGCCGCCTACGCGGCGGAGCGGCTGCGCGATATCAATTCGCTGCGCGTCATCGGCACGGCCCCCGGCAAGGGCGGCATCTTCTCCTTCGAGCTTGCGGGAATTCACTCCCACGACGTCTCGATGGTGATCGATCGTCAGGGTGTAGCGGTTCGTGCCGGCACGCATTGCGCCCAGCCGCTCTTGAAACGCTTCGGCGTCACCTCCACATGCCGTGCATCGTTCGGCATGTACAATACGCGAGCCGAGGTGGATGCCTTGGCTGACGCACTGGAATATGCACGGAAATTCTTTGCCTGAGGAGGCAAGTGATGTCACTCGACGAAAGCGAACAGAAGATCGACGTACGCGAAGGGATCGTGCATTCCAGCATTCCCGAAGATGAACTGGCGCGCCTCAGCGACGACATCATCTCTGCGCTGAAAACGGTCTATGACCCGGAAATTCCCGCCGATATCTTCGAACTTGGCCTGGTCTACAAGATCGATATCGAAGATGACCGCATGGTGAAGATCGTCATGACGCTGACGGCACCCGGTTGCCCGGTTGCCGGCGAGATGCCGGGCTGGGTGGAAAATGCCGTCGGCGCCGTCGAAGGCGTTTCCGGTGTGGAGGTCAGCATGACTTTCGACCCGCCGTGGACGCCGGATCGCATGTCGGAAGAAGCGCAGGTTGCCGTCGGCTGGTATTGAAGCCTCAGGCCGCCGGCTTTACATTGAGACTCGAAGCACCGGATCTTGACCCCGGTTGCGGAAGGAGAATGAGCCCATGGGCTTTTCAGTCATGAGCATGACGGACGCGGCAGCAGCCCGCGTCAAGGCAATCGTCGAAAACTCCGGTCCCGATGCCAAGGGCGTTCGCGTCGGCATCAAAAAGGGCGGTTGCGCCGGCATGGAATATACCATCGACCTGGTGACAGAGCCGAACCCAAAGGATGACCTGATCGAGCGCGATGGCGCGAAGGTCTGGGTCGAGCCGTCGGCAGTGCTTTATCTGCTGGGTACGGAAATGGATTTCGAAACCACAACCTTGCGCTCGGGCTTTATCTTCACCAATCCGAACCAGACATCCGCTTGCGGCTGCGGCGAATCCGTCGAGCTGAAGCCCGCCGATCTCGCTGCCCTCGCGGCTCAGCGTCGGGCCGCCCAGCCCGCTTAAAGCAGATATCGCTGTATTTCCCCTCGCAGCGTTTCCTGCTCTGAGCGCCGCAAGGCTAGGTTTCTGCCCCTTCCTGATCAACCGGCTGAGCTGGACAAAGCCGACAGGCGAGCGAGGGGATTTTATGGCGACATCGGGCATGGGTCTTATACATTGATCACAGTGATGGCGGCTAATGCTGGCGCTGTGGCTGCAGTAAACACGCGGCCGGCACCGGCGTCAGCCTGAGGCCGAGCGCTTTAACGACTTTCAGGATTGTTGCGAATTCCGGATTTCCATCACCGCTGAGCGCGCGATAGAGCGCCGAGCGGTTCATACCGACGTCCTTGGCGAGCTTGCTCATGTTGCGCGTGCGGGCGACTTCGCCCAAAGCCTTGGCGATCGACGCCGGATCGTCCGTTTCGAAGGCGGCTGCGATATAGCTGTCGGGGTTGTCCGGGCTCAGGGAATTCTCTTGGTCCATGTCATATGCCTTTCCGTATGAGCCAATCGCGGATGATGCACGATCTCGTGCTGATGAAGATCGTGACCGGTCGCCAGCAAATGCGCGATGACATCCGCGCCGGCATTTTCAAATTGATTTTTCATGATTTTCGCATCGCCAAGCTCGCCGCTGATGGAGCTCGTCGGAAATGCCCAAGCACGGGCTCATCCCTGCCGTTCCCATGCAGGAGAAGCAGCTGTGCGAAAGAACGTTCCGCTCGTCCGGCAACGAAATGAAATTCCGGCTGTTCCGGCATAAGTCTGAATTCCAAGGCCCCATTGTCGCGTCATCAAAAACGCCGCGCGTCCTTTCGGACGCGCGGCGTTTTCATAGACAAGTTTCGCGATAGATTTATGTCTATTGCAAGCGAAGCGACTGAACCGCTTCGCTTTTTCAAAAAATCCTATTCCGCGGCCTCGGCGTAGGATTCCAGCGGCGGGCAGGTGCAGATCAGGTTGCGGTCGCCATAGACGTTGTCGATGCGATTGACCGGCGACCAATATTTGTCCACGCGGAAGGCGCCGGGCGGGAAGCAGGCCTGTTCGCGCGAATAGGGACGATCCCATTCGCCGACGAGGTCTTCCACCGTATGCGGAGCGTTCTTCAGCGGATTGTTGGCCTTGTCCATCCGTCCCTGTTCGATGGCGCGGGCTTCCTCGCGGATTGCCAGCATCGCTTCGCAGAAGCGGTCGAGCTCGGCCTTGGTTTCCGATTCGGTCGGCTCGATCATCAGCGTGCCGGCGACTGGCCAGCTCATGGTCGGCGCGTGGAAACCGCAGTCGATCAGGCGCTTGGCGATATCGTCGACCGTCACGCCGGCGCTTGCGACCAGCGGGCGCGTGTCGATGATGCACTCATGCGCGACGCGGCCGTCCTTGGACTTGTAGAGCACGTCATAGGCGCCCTTCAGCCGCGCGGCGATATAGTTGGCGTTGAGGATCGCCACCTTCGTCGCTTGCGTGAGACCTTCGCCGCCCATCATCAGGCAGTAGCTCCAGGAGATCGGCAGGATGGAGGCCGAACCGAAGGCTGCCGCCGATACGGCACCGCTGCGGCCGTCCGTTTCCGGGTGGCCGGGCAGGTGAGGCGACAGATGCGCCTTGACGCCGATCGGACCCATGCCGGGACCGCCGCCGCCATGCGGGATGCAGAAGGTCTTGTGCAGGTTCAGATGGCTGACATCGGAGCCAATATCGCCCGGACGCGAGAGGCCGACCATGGCGTTCATGTTGGCGCCATCGAGGTAAACCTGGCCGCCATGCTTGTGCACGAGATCGCAGATCTCCTTCACCGTCTCCTCGAAGACGCCGTGCGTCGAAGGATAGGTGATCATGCAGCAGGAGAGGCTATCGGCGTATTGTTCAGTCTTGGCGCGAAAATCCGTCATGTCGATATCGCCATTGTCGCTGACCTTGACGACCACGACCTTCATGCCCGCCATCTGCGCGGACGCCGGATTGGTGCCATGCGCGGAGGTCGGGATCAGGCAGATGTCGCGGTGACCCTGGCCATTGGCGATATGGTAGTTGCGGATGGTCAGCAGGCCGGCATATTCGCCCTGCGCGCCGGAGTTCGGCTGCATGGAGAAGGTGTCATAGCCGGTGATGGCGCAGAGCTTGTCCGTCAGATCGTCGATCATTTCGCGGTAGCCGACCGCCTGGTCGGCCGGCACGAAAGGATGGATGTCGGAGAATTCCGGCCATGTGATCGGCAGCATTTCCGCCGTGGCGTTCAGCTTCATGGTGCAGGAGCCGAGCGGGATCATCGAACGGTCGAGCGCCAGGTCGCGGTCGGAGAGACGACGGATGTAGCGCGTCATCTCGCTTTCGGCACGGTTCATGTGGAAGATCGGATGCGTCAGGTATTCGCTGGTGCGCAGCAGAGCCTTCGGCAGGCAGTAGGACGGTTCGAAATCGGCGATGCGGAAATTGCCGCCGAATGCGCGCCAGACGGCTTCCACGGTCGCCGGGCGGGTCCGCTCGTCGAGGCTGATGCCGATCTTCGTTTCGCCGACCTTGCGCAGGTTCACGCCTTCGGCAACGGCCGCGCGCAGGACGAGGCCTTGCATATGGCCGACTTCGACCGTGATCGTGTCGAAGAAGTTTTCCGGTTCGACGGTGTAACCGAGCTTTTCCAGGCCTTTGGCCATCAGGACGGCCTTTTGGTGTACCTGCTGGGCAATGGCCTTCATGCCCTGCGGACCGTGGAAGACCGCGTACATGGAGGCCATGACGGCGAGCAGCACCTGGGCGGTGCAAATGTTCGACGTCGCCTTTTCGCGGCGGATATGCTGTTCGCGGGTCTGCAGCGACAGGCGATAGGCGCGATTGCCGCGCGCGTCGATGGAAACACCGACGAGGCGGCCGGGCATGGAGCGCTTGTAATCGTCCTTGACGGCCATATAGGCCGCGTGCGGCCCGCCATATCCAACCGGAACGCCGAAGCGCTGTGAGGAGCCGATGGCAATATCCGCGCCCATTTCGCCTGGGGATTTCAGCAGGGTCAATGCCAGGAGATCGGCTGCCATGACGGCGATGGCGCCGGTCTGGTGCAGGCGCGAGATCAGGCCGCCGAAGTCGTTGATATGACCATGCGTGCCCGGATACTGGAAGATCGCGCCGAACACGTCGACCGGATCGAGATCGGTAAAGGGATTGCCGACGATGACGGTCCAGCCGAGAGGCTCGGCGCGGGTCCTGATCAACGCGATTGTCTGCGGATGGCAGGCGGCATCGACGAAGAAGGCCTTCGCCTTGGACTTTGCGACGCGTTCCGCCATCGCCATGCCTTCGGCCGCAGCGGTTGCTTCATCGAGCAAAGAGGCGTTGGCGACATCGAGACCGGTGAGGTCGCTGATCATCGTCTGGTAGTTCAAGAGAGCTTCGAGGCGACCCTGGCTGATCTCCGGCTGGTAGGGTGTATAGGCCGTATACCAGGCTGGGCTTTCCAGAATGTTGCGCTGAATGACGGGTGGCGTGATGGTTCCGTAATAGCCCTGGCCAATGAGCGAGACGAGAACCTTGTTCTTGTTGGCGGTCTCTCGCAGCCTGTCGAGCGCCTCGCGCTCCGTCATCGGGGCGTCCCAGGCGAGCGGTACCTTCTGGCGGATCGCCGGCGGCAGCGTCGCGTCGATCAGCCCGTCGAGGCTCTTGTAGCCGATCACCTTGAGCATATCGGTCATCTCCGAAGGAGACGGGCCGATATGGCGGCGATTGGCGAAATCGTATGGCTGGTAGTCGGTGAACGTGAATTCCGTAGGCGTCGTCATTACCCGATCAGCTCCTTGTAACCGGATTCATCAAGAAGAGCATCGATATCGCTCGCATTCTTCAGCTTGAGCTTGAAGAACCAGCCCGCACCCATCGGATCGGAATTGACGAGCGCCGGATCGGCGGTGATGGCTTCGTTGACTTCGGTGATCTCTCCGTCGAGCGGACAATAGACCTCTGAGGCTGCCTTGACGGATTCGACGGTTGCGGCGTCGTCGCCTTTGGAGAAGCTGGCGCCGACTTCGGGCAATTCAACGAAAACGAGATCGCCGAGCTGCTCGGCGGCATGCGTCGTGATGCCGACGGTTGCGACATCGCCTTCGACCTTCAGCCACTCATGTTCTTCAGTGAATTTCAGCATGGGAATCCTCTCTGGGAAAAAACGTTCAACGCTTGTAGGTAGGCTTGATGAAAGGCAGGGCGCTGACGGCGACGGGCAGGTATTTACCGCGTACCTCGGCGTAAACGGTGGTGCCGGATGCGGCGAATTCGGTCGGCACGTAACCCATGGCTACCGGAGCTTCGACACTCGGGCCGAAACCGCCTGACGTGACCTCGCCGATCTCCGTCTTGCCTTCGGCATCGGCGTAGAGCTTGGCATGGCCGCGCACCGGCGCCTTGCCCTCGGGCTTCAGCCCGACGCGGCGGCGTGAGGCGCCGCCGTCGAGTTCGGTAAGAATACGGCTTGCGCCGGGAAAGCCGCCTGCGCGTGCGCCGCCGGTCTTGCGGGCCTTTTGGATGGCCCATTCGAGCGCAGCTTCGGTCGGCGTCGTCGTCCGGTCGATGTCGTTGCCATAGAGGCAGAGGCCGGCTTCCAGGCGAAGTGAATCGCGGGCGCCGAGGCCGATGGGCTGCACGTCCGGATGCTCCAGCAGCCGTTTGGCGATATCCTCGGCCTTGTCGGCCGGGACGGAAATTTCAAAACCGTCTTCGCCGCTGTAGCCGGAGCGCGATACAAGGCAGGAGACATCGTGAAGGCGGCAATGGCGCACGTCCATAAATTTCATATAGGCGATATCGGCCCAGAGCTCGGCAAGCACGTCGACGGCGCGCGGCCCCTGCAGCGCAACGAGGGCGCGATCAAGTAATGTAATTTCGCAGATATCGCCGATATGGTCTTGAAGATGTTTGAAATCCTGCTCTTTGCAAGCGGCATTCACGACGACGAAAAGATAATCGTCCATATGGGCGATCATCAGATCGTCGAGGATGCCGCCCTTGTCGTCGGTGAAGAAGCCATAGCGCTGGCGATTTTCGGCGAGGCCGAGAATATCGACAGGCACCAGGCTCTCGAGTGCCAATGCCGCATCCTCATATTTGCCGGAACGGGCGCGGATGGTCACCTGACCCATGTGCGACACGTCGAACAGGCCGGCAGAGGATCGTGTCCAAAGATGTTCCTTCAGCACGCCCGGCGCATATTGCACGGGCATGTCGTAGCCCGCGAAAGGCACCATGCGGGCACCGAGCGACACATGCAGGGCATGAAGGGGGGTGGTCTTGAGGGCAGCGGTCTCGTCCAAATGACGCCTCCGGGGTTTGCGCTCGTTTCGAAGCGCAGAGCTCACAATTTCGGCGCAAACGCGCCTGACGATGAGCCCCCTCTGTCTGTTTGCCTGAGATTGTTATCCCTTCGGCGAACGCTTGCGCGCTTCTCTCCAGAGTTCCGTCTGCCCCTTGCTGGTCCTTTGGCCTGAGAGTTTCCGGGGCGGTTGCTCCTTCGGCACCGGCTCGCGCCGGATTCTCCCAACAAGGTCGATAGCCATTATCCGGTCCCGGTCAAAGATGGCAAGGGGCAAATGTCGCCGCTGAACAAATTTTTGTCGCGCCGATCAATCCTGCGTTTGGCAATGGTTGCGGGCCTTTGCAACAACCATCAGAGCGGTTATCCCTTTTTGCTCGATCAAAGAGCCGGGCAGGAGATGAAGATGAACCACAACCATATCGCCGCATTGCTGATTTCCATCACCGCATTTTCTCTGTCCCTTGATCGGGCAATGGCACAGGACAGCGGCGCGATGAAATCCATGCCGGGGATGCGTACGGATGCGGCTGCGGCACCTTCCGGCTCTGCTGGCGCCAAGCTCGGCGATCTCGACATCAGCGGCGGTTATGTTCGTGCCATGCTTCCCGGCCAGCCGGTCGGCGGCGGTTACATCACCATCCACAACGCGGGCAAGAGCGACGACAAGCTGACTTCCGTGACCTCTTCGTCCGCCGGCAAGGTGGAACTGCATGAGATGAAGATGGAGGGCGAGATCATGAAGATGCGCGAAATCAAGGGTGGCATCGCCATCCCCGCCGGCGCCACGGTGATGCTTGCGCCCAACACGATGCACATGATGTTCAAGCAGGTGAAGATGCCGTTCAAGCAGGGCGGCACGGTGCCGGTCATGCTGATGTTCGACAAGGCAGGCATGGTCGACATCAATCTGCCCGTCGTCTCGGCCAAGGGAAACTGAGCCAGAAAATCATTCGCCCCTACAATTCCGGTTTCCACTTTTCCTCGAAATGCTCTAAAGCCACGTCAAAAGGCCGGGAAATCTCCGGCCACGGGGCCAATTGTCCCGTCGTTTGAATTCGCATGATCCCGCCGAACGAGGTTTGGCGATGTCCGGGACGTGCTGCGGTATTTGAAAGAAGAAGAATGGCCGGGATTGAACATATACAGGTCGAGCCTGACGAGGCCGGCATGCGCCTCGACCGCTGGTTCAAGGTGCATTTTCCAGGGCTTGGCTTCGGGCAATTGCAGAAGCTGCTGCGCTCCGGCCAGGTGCGTGTCGATGGCGGCCGTGTGAAGACGGATGCGCGTGTGCAGCCGGGACAGATGGTGCGCGTGCCACCTCTCGATGTCGATGCCAAGGCTCTGAAGAGCGGCCCGATCGCCGGTAGCGACCTTAAACATGGTGGCGATGCCGAGCTTCTAGCGCGCATGCTGCTTCATGAAGACGACAAAGTCTATGTGCTGAACAAGCCGGCCGGCCTCGCCGTGCAGGGTGGCTCCGGCCTGACCCGTCATATCGACAAGATGCTTGAGGCATGGACGAACAAGAAAGGCGAGAAGCCGCGTCTGGTGCATCGTCTCGACCGTGATACGTCCGGCGTGCTCGTGGTCGCGCGCACTCGTGGCGCAGCGCAGAAGCTGACGGCAGCCTTTCGCGAGCGCGACACGAAGAAGACCTATTGGTCGCTGGTCAAGGGCGTGCCGCGCAAGCATGAGGACAAGATCTCCACCTGGCTGGTGAAGGAAGCGACGCCGGACGGCGACCGCATGCGCATCGCCAAGCATGGAGAGGAGGGCGCCGATCACGCCATCTCCTACTATCGCGTACTCGAGACCGCAGCGCAGAGCCTCGCCTGGCTGGAAATGGAGCCCTATACCGGCCGTACCCATCAGCTACGTGTCCACGCGCTGCATATGGGGCATCCGATCATCGGCGATCCCAGATATTTCGATGATGATCCTAACTGGGATTTTCCCGGCGGCGTCCAGAAGCGTCTGCATCTGCACGCGCGGCATATCGATATTCCGCATCCGAGTGGTGGACGCCTGCGCGTTACCGCGCCTCTGCCGCCGCATATGGTGCAGACCTGGAACCTTCTCGGCTTTGATATGGAATCGGCGGGGGAGCCGGACGACGAATGAAGCTGGTACTTTTCGATTGCGACGGCACGCTGGTCGACAGCGCGCGGCTGATCCATGAGGTTATGGCGCGAACTTTCGTCGCCTTTGGCTATAAGCGCCCGGACGTTTCGGCAACCAAGTCGATCATCGGCCTGACGCTCGATATCGCCATTGCGCGGCTGCAAGGCAAGCCGCATGTCGATGACGAAGCGATCGCGATGACGGCGCATTATAAATCGATCTTTCCCGACGTGCGGGACGAAGCCGACATGCAGACGCCTCTTTTCGACGGCATCAAGTCGCTGATCGAGACGCTTGCTGCCCGCGATGAGCTGCTGATCGGCGCGGTGACGGGCAAATCCCGCCGCGGCTTGACCCATATCCTTGAGGTCAACGATTTCACGCCCTATTTTATCGTCTCGCGCACCGCCGACGATTGCCCGTCGAAGCCGCATCCGGCGATGGTGACGGAATGCTGCGGCGAGACCGGCATGGATCCGCATAATACGATCGTGATCGGCGATGCCATCTACGACATGCAGATGGCGAAGGCGGCGGGTGCGACTGCTATCGGCGTCTCCTGGGGTTATGCTTCCGTCGAGGAACTGCTGGCAGCCGGGGCCGATGCCATCGCCCACCATCCGAACGATTTGTTGAGCCATATTCTCTGAGGTGACGCCATGCGCGACCTGTTGAACGATCTTTCCGAGGGTCTCAGCCATCCCGATCCGATCCGCCGCGCGCAGATCCAGATGAAGAAGCCTCTGCCCAAGCGCTTCTACAAGGATGTGACGATCAACGAGGAAGAGGGCGGCCGCGCCATCGCGCTTGACGGCAAGGTGATCAAAACGCCGGCAAGGCGTCCGCTGGCCCTGCCGACGGAAGCGCTTGCCAGGCTGGTGGCTGCCGAATGGGCACGACAGGTCGATGTCATCGATCCGGCGACGATGCCGGTGACGCGCCTGGTCAACACGGCGATCGATGGTGTTGCGGCCGAGAGCCAGGCTGTGTTCGGCGAAATCGTCCGATTCTCAGGCAGCGATCTCCTCTGCTATCGTGCCGACGGGCCGGAACGGCTCGTCGAGCGGCAGTCGGAGCGCTGGAATCCGGTGATCGAATGGGCTGCCCGGGATCTCGGCGCCCGCTTCATCCTGGCGGAAGGCGTCATGCATCAGGAACAGCCCGCGGAAGCAATTGCTGCCTTCTCTGCTGCCTTGCGAAAATACGATACGCCAATGGAGCTTGCGAGCCTTCACACGGTCACGACGCTGACCGGGTCGGCGATCCTGGCGCTCGCCTTCGCCGAGGGCTTCCTGCCGCTGGCCGATGTCTGGTCGCTCGCTCATCTTGACGAGGATTGGACGATCGAACATTGGGGCAGCGACGAGGAAGCCGAACACCGCCGCGCACAGCGCTTTGAGGAATTTCAGGCAGCAACCGACGTTTTTTCCGCGCTCCGCAGTTGAATATTGTTGATTTCCAGTCCTTTATATCGGTCTTCGCATCTTGCAGGTTCGAAAGTCGGGACAGGTATCATGTTGTTGTTGAGGTCGGGCGTCGCGTTGGCGCTCGCGGGATGTTTGGCACTGGCGGCATGCTCGAGCTGGTCCGTTGATCCTCCCGCTCCAACCTATGACGTTCGCAGCGCGACCGTCGTGGCCGACGAGGCCTTGCCGCCGGTTTCGCCGGCATTGGTTGCCGCAGTCAATGACCGATTGAACGCTTCGATAGCCGCAACCGGTCACAACGCGACATTGCCGCCCGTTGCGCTTACCGTCCGCCTGACCGATGTGCGCAAGGCGCGCGGTTTCAATCGTGATCGCAACAGCGCGAAGATCAATATCGATGCCGCGGCGGTGAACGGCGGCGCGGTCGTGGCCATGGCGTCTTTCGAGACCAGGACCGTCGCTCCCGATCCTGCCACGGCCGACGAGCTGATGGCGGAAGACATCGCTGCCCGCGTCCGTTCCATCTTTTCGCTGACTATGCCGCGGCTGGCGGATTGAACCGGCGGCTTCAAAGAGAGCTCGCGCCGTGCTAAGCCCGGGCAGCCATGGAGAGAGGGCAGCATGAAGGAAATCCTGCAGGAACTGGAACGTCGTCGCGACATCGCAAGGCTCGGCGGCGGGCAGGCGCGGATCGATGCGCAGCACGCGCGCGGCAAGCTGACGGCGCGCGAGCGGATCGATATCTTCCTGGATGAAGGTTCCTTCGAAGAGTTCGATATGTTCGTCGAGCATCGTTCGATCGATTTCGGCATGGATAAGAGCAAGATCGCCGGCGACGGGGTGGTCACCGGCTGGGGCACGGTCAACGGACGCACCGTTTTCATTTTTGCCAAGGATTTCACTGTTTTCGGTGGATCTCTTTCGGAAGCGCATGCGGAAAAGATCATCAAGATACAGGATATGGCGCTAAAGAACCGGGCGCCGATCATCGGCATCTACGATGCCGGTGGCGCCCGCATTCAGGAGGGCGTGGCCGCACTTGGCGGCTATGCCGAGGTGTTCCAGCGCAATGTGCTCGCCTCCGGCGTCATTCCGCAGATTTCCGTCATCATGGGGCCTTGCGCAGGCGGCGACGTCTATTCTCCAGCCATGACGGATTTCATCTTCATGGTGCGGGATACGTCCTATATGTTCGTCACCGGGCCGGATGTCGTAAAGACCGTGACGAACGAAACCGTGACTTCCGAGCAGCTCGGGGGTGCCTCGGTGCACACGACGAAATCGTCGATCGCGGATGCCGCCTACGACAATGATGTCGACACGCTTCTGCAGGTACGCCGACTCATCGACTTTCTGCCGCAATCGAATACGGGGGCACTGCCCGAAATCGAGTGCTATCAATCGGTCACCGAACCGGATAATTCGCTCGATACGCTGATCCCGGCCAATGCCAACAAGCCCTACGACATCAAGGAATTGATCCTGAAGGTTGCGGATGAGGGTGACTTCTTCGAGATCCAGGAGAGCTTCGCCAAGAATATCGTCTGCGGCTTCGGCCGCATCGAGGGTGCGACTGTCGGCTTCGTCGCCAATCAGCCTATGGTGCTTGCAGGCGTGCTCGACAGCGACGCATCGCGAAAGGCCGCTCGCTTCGTGCGCTTCTGCGATTGCTTCAATATTCCGATCGTCACCTTCGTCGATGTGCCCGGCTTCCTGCCGGGGACGGCGCAGGAATATGGTGGTCTGATCAAGCACGGCGCCAAGCTGCTCTTCGCCTATGCCGAGGCGACCGTGCCGAAACTGACTGTCATCACCCGCAAGGCTTTTGGCGGCGCCTATGACGTGATGGCCTCGAAGCATTTGCGCGGCGACCTTAATTATGCCTGGCCGACGGCGCAGATTGCCGTCATGGGAGCCAAGGGCGCGGTCGAGATCATTTTCCGCAAGGACATCTCCGAGCCGGAGAAGATCGCAGCGCATACGAAGATGTACGAGGATCGCTTCCTGTCCCCCTTTGTCGCGGCCGAACGCGGCTATATTGACGAAGTGATCATGCCACACTCGACACGGCGGCGGTTGGCGCAGGGCCTCAGGATGTTGCGCAACAAGGACCTGACCAACCCCTGGAAGAAGCACGACAATATCCCTTTGTGAGCATGTGACAACAAGTCACGGATTTCACACGGAAAATTGATTGAGTGTCAGAAGCCGTGTTTTCCCGTTTCGGGCAGGTGGCACTATTGCTTCCTTCCGGAGTCAAAACTGGAGTTCAAAATGGCGCTTTCCGATCGGCTGAATCAATATCAGCCCTATGCTCTTACTGTATTGCGTGTCATGACCGGCCTGCTGTTCATCGAACACGGCTTGCAGAAGCTTGTCGGCTTTCCGGCCGGTGGTCAATTTCCAAGCCCGCTGCCGACCTTGATCCTGGTTCAGGGAATCATCGAGGTTGTCGGCGGATTGGCGACGATCGTCGGCTTCTTTACCCGCCCGGTTGCCTTCATTCTCTGCGGCAACATGGCAGTCGCCTATTTCATGGCGCATTCGCCCAAGAATTTCTTCCCGGCCAACAATGGCGGTGACGCAGCCATCCTCTACTGCTTCGTCTTCCTGTTCCTGATCTTTGCAGGCCCGGGTCTTCTGGCGATCGACAATAGCAGGAAGTGATCTGCTTTTCGCCGGGCTCGGCTGATGTTGGGTCCGGCGAATAAATTCGTGTCTCGCGTGTTGATTCCCTTGTCGGCGCAACGGGAGCACTTTCGACAGGATCTCGTTCGCATTGCCTTTTGGAGCGGAGATCTTCATGTCACTTTTCGAGCGCTTGTCGCTTTATCAGCCCGCAGCCCTTGCAATTCTGCGAATCATTACGGCCCTTTTGTTCATCGAGCATGGCACACAGAAGCTATTCGGCTTTCCGCCAGCGCCTTTCACTATCACAACGCTGTTCTTCGTCGCGGGGATAATCGAACTCGTTGGCGGCCTCCTCATCCTGTTCGGTCTGTTCACCCGGCCGGTTGCATTTCTCCTCAGCGGTGAAATGGCGATCGCCTATTTCTTGGTGCATATGCAGATCGACTTCTTCCCGGCCAACAATCAGGGCGATGGCGCGGTGCTGTTCTGCTTCGTCTTCCTGTTTCTGGTATTTGCGGGTCCTGGAAAGTGGGCGCTGGACAATCGCCAGCGCCAATGACCTCGGTCAGGCCGTGAGCTTGAGACCGGCGATGCCTATGACGATCAAGCCGATGCAGAGCAGCCGCACCAGGGTCGCGGGATCGCCGAGCAACCATATGCCAAGCAGAACAGTACCGACGGTGCCGATGCCGGTCCAGACCGCATAGGCCGTACCCATCGGCAGGGTCTTTACGGCAAGGCCGAGCAGCACGACGCTGATGACCATGAAAATGACGGTGAGAATGGTCGGCACGGGCCGCGTGAAGCCATCGGTATATTTCAGGCCGACGGCCCAGCCGGTTTCGAACATGCCCGCGAGGAAAAGCAGGAACCACGCCATTTTGCGCTCCTTTGCGAAGAGCGAGGCCGTCCCCGCGATATCTGCGGCAGGCAAGGAGTGCCGGCCGCCGCAGTCGTCTGCGTATTTCCTATATGCCTGTGCCGACTTGGTATTTCAAGGCGGCGGGTATGCCACTTCTACTTTTCGAGCCGTTCGGCATGCCACTTCAGGTGATCGTCCATGAAGGACGAGATGAAGTAATAGGAATGGTCGTAGCGCTCGTGCATGCGCAGCGTCAGGCCTATGCCCGTGTCTTTGATCGCGTCTTCGAACAGCCACGGACGCAGGCCGTTTTCGAGGAAACCGTCAGCCTTGCCCTGATCGACGAGGATTTCGGGGAAGCGAGCGCCATCTTCGACAAGCGCACAGGCGTCATATCGGCGCCATGCGGCCTTGTCGCTGCCGAGATACTTCTCGAGGGCGGGAGCCGACCAATCGGCCGTCGATGGCTGTACAATAGGAGCGAAAGCGGAGCAGCTCTTGAAGCCTTCCGGGTTCTTCAGTGCGATCGTCATGGCGCCGTGGCCGCCCATGGAATGGCCGAATATGCCCTGCCGGCTCATGTCGGCCCGGAACTGCTTGGCGATGAGCACAGGCAGTTCCTCCGTGATGTAAGTATACATCCGATAGTTCTCGGCCCAGGGCGTTTCGGTAGCATCGAGATAGAATCCGGCGCCTTTGCCCATCTGCCAATTGGTCAGCTCGTCCGGCACGTCGTTGCCGCGTGGGCTGGTGTCCGGGCAGACGACGATCAGGCCGAGTTCGGCGGCCATGCGGCGATATTCACCCTTTTCCATGACATTGGCATGGGTACAGGTGAGGCCGGACAGATACCAGAGAACCGGTCGAGGTTCCTTGATCGCCTGTGGCGGCACGAAAACGGCAAAGGTCATCTCGCATTTGCAGGCTTCAGACTCATGCGAGAAGACACCCTGCATGCCGCCGAAAGCGGTGTTCTGGGAAATGATATTCACGGCTGGCCTCCAGGCGTCTGGTGAGTTTTTGAACGCCGGCAGAGCCGGTCGAAGGTTTCGAGAAAGGCGGAGCGGTCGCGCGGCGAGAAGGCGGCATTGTAGCCCTTGCTCTCGCCGGTTTCGCGAAGGTGTGCGCCGAGGTCGCGCATGGCGGTTGCCATGCCGATATTGCTCTTATCGAAAATGCGGCCGGTCGGTCCTGTCACCAGCGCTCCGGTCGCGACGCAGCGGCCCGCAAGCGGCACGTCGGCGGTGACAACGATATCGCCAGCGCCCGCGTGTTCGGCGATCCAGTTGTCGGCGGCATCGAAGGCGTTGGAGACGATGACGTTGTGCACCATCGGGTCCCGCGACGGACGCAATCCCGAATTGGCGACGAAGGTCACCTCGATGCCGTGGCGTTCGGCAACCTTCAGGATCTCCGGCTTGACCGGGCAGGCGTCGGCATCGACATAAATCATGATATCAAATCTTTTCAATTATATGCGGCGCTTTTCTCATGCGCCGCATACATCTTGTCGGGTGGCTTTCGGCCTCAATACAGCACGACGCTGCGGATACTTTCACCCGAATGCATAAGGTCGAAGCCCTTGTTGATGTCTTCGAGGGGCATGGTGTGGGTGATCATCGGATCGATCTGGATCTTGCCCTCCATGTACCAGTCGACGATCTTCGGAACATCGGTGCGGCCGCGGGCGCCGCCGAAGGCAGTCCCCATCCACGAGCGGCCGGTCACCAGCTGGAACGGACGCGTCGAGATCTCCTGGCCGGCGCCGGCAACGCCGATGACGACGGACTTGCCCCAGCCGCGATGGCTTGCCTCCAGCGCCTGGCGCATCACCTTGGTATTGCCGGTGCAGTCGAAGGTATAGTCGGCGCCGCCGATCTGGTCGGCCCCGCGCTTCGTCATGTTGACGAGATAGGGCACGATATCGTCGCCGACCTCCTTCGGATTGACGAAATGCGTCATGCCGAAGCGCTCGCCCCAGGCCTTCTTGTCGTTGTTGAGATCGACGCCGATGATCATGTCGGCACCGGCAAGCCTCAAGCCTTGAATGACGTTGAGGCCGATGCCGCCGAGACCGAAGACGATCGCGGTTGCCCCCATCTCCACCTTGGCGGTGTTGATGACCGCACCGATGCCCGTCGTCACGCCGCAGCCGATATAGCAGATCTTGTCGAAGGGGGCGTCCGGGTTGACCTTGGCAACGGCAATCTCCGGCAGCACGGTATAGTTGGCGAAGGTCGAGCAGCCCATATAGTGATGGATCCTGTCCTTGCCGATCGAGAAGCGCGAGGTGCCGTCCGGCATCAGGCCCTGGCCTTGGGTCGAGCGGATCGCGGTGCAAAGATTGGTCTTGCGCGACAAGCACGACGGGCATTCGCGGCATTCGGGCGTATAAAGCGGAATGACGTGATCGCCCTTCTTGACCGAAGTCACGCCTGGTCCGACATCGACGACGATGCCGGCACCCTCATGGCCGAGGATCGCCGGGAACAGCCCTTCCGGATCGGCACCCGAGAGCGTGAAATCATCGGTATGGCAGATGCCGGTCGCCTTGACCTCGATCAGCACTTCGCCGGCCTTTGGCCCCTCGAGCTGAACCGTCATCACCTCGAGCGGCTTGCCCGCCGCAACCGCAACCGCTGCTCTTACGTCCATGGTCTCGTCCCTTGCTGCTATGATTTGGTCCGCGCGACATTGCCATGGCCACACAGGGCGACTCAAGCCAAAATCAGACACTTAGCGTCGCAATTGTGAGGTTTTAGCCGAACAACCGCCGGACACTTTTCGGGAATTTACCCCGATACCCCGATTTGATCAGGCGAATTCCATGATCACAGCATCGACGGCTAGGCTTTCGCCCGGCTTGGCGTTGATCTTGCCGATAACCAGATCACGTTCGGCGCGCAGGACATTTTCCATCTTCATCGCCTCGACGATGGCGAGCGTCTCGCCTGCCTTGACCTCCTGACCCTCGGCAACGGCGATTGACACGACAAGGCCAGGCATGGGGCAGAGCAGTAGTTTCGACGTGTCGGGCGGCAATTTTATCGGCATGAGCTTGTCGAGCTCTGCCTGGCGCGGCGTAAACACCTTGGCTCTGACGGATAGGCCTTGCCAATCGATGCGCAAGCCGTTCAAGACGGAACGGATCTGCACAGTCAGTTTGCGGCTGCCCACCGTACCGGTCCAGACAGCGTCGCCGGGGCGCCAGTCGGTTGCAACAGTCATGGTCTTGCCGTCTATCCGCATGTCCATCTCGAAGGGAATGGTTACTACACCTTCGAGCAGCGCGACCGGCAGGTAATCCGCGCCGAGTTTGACGATCCAGTTTTCCCGCAACGGTCCGGCCGCGGGACGCAAACGGTCGCCATAGCGCTCGCGGCGGCTGGCTTCGATCAGGCCGCAGGAAAGAGCGACGGCTGCCAGCAAGGCTGTCTGCTCCTCGTCCGGAGCCACAGGCGCGAAACCATCAGGATATTCCTCGGCAATGAATCCGGTGGAGAGGCGGCCGTCACGCCAGCGTGGATGCTTCATCAGCGCCGAGAGGAAAGGCATGTTGTGCTCGATTCCATCGACGACGAAGCCGTCCAGGGCTTCTCCCATCGCTTCGATCGCTTTCAGCCTGGTTGGAGCCCAGGTGCAGAGCTTGGCGATCATCGGATCGTAATACATGGAGATCTCGGCGCCTTCGAAGACGCCGGTATCGTTGCGCACGACCGACGTTTCCGTCTTGCCCTCGCGCGGCGGCCGATAGCGCGTCAGGCGGCCGATCGACGGCAGGAAGTTGCGATAAGGATCCTCGGCATAGAGGCGGCTTTCGATCGCCCAGCCATCGAGCTTGATATCCGCCTGCTTGAACGGCAGCCTGTCACCCGCGGCGATGTGGATCATCTGCTCGACCAGATCGATGCCGGTCACCAGCTCCGTTACCGGATGCTCGACCTGCAGGCGGGTGTTCATTTCGAGGAAATAGAAGTTTCTGTCGCGATCGACGATGAATTCGACCGTGCCGGCACTTTGGTAATCCACGGCCTTGGCCAGCGCCACGGATTGTTCGCCCATGGCTTTGCGTGTCGCTTCGTCAAGGAAAGGCGAGGGCGCTTCTTCTACGACCTTCTGGTTTCTGCGCTGGATGGAGCACTCGCGTTCGCCAAGATAGACGACATTGCCATGGGAGTCCGCCAGTACCTGGATTTCGATATGGCGGGGATCGACGACGAATTTCTCGATGAAGACGCGGTCGTCGCCGAAGGAGCTTTTTGCCTCCGAACGGGCGCGCTCGAAGCCGTCGCGCACTTCGTCCTTGCTCCAGGCGATGCGCATGCCCTTGCCGCCGCCGCCGGCAGATGCCTTGATCATGACCGGATAGCCGATTTCGCCGGCGATCCTCTCGGCGTGATCGGCGTCGTCGATAATGCCGAGATAGCCGGGAACGGTCGACACCTTGGCGGCATTGGCGAATTTCTTCGATTCGATCTTGTCGCCCATGGCTTCGATCGCCTTCGGCTTCGGGCCGATGAAGACGATGCCTTCCTTCTCCAGCGCTGCGCAGAAGGAGGCGCGCTCGGAGAGAAAGCCGTAACCCGGGTGAACGGCCTCGGCGCCCGTCTGTTTGCAGGCGGCGATGATCTTGTCGGCAACGAGATAGCTTTCGGCGGCGGGAGGTGGGCCGATATGGACGGCTTCATCGGCCATTTCGACATGCAGGGCATCCCGGTCGGCATCGGAATAGACGGCGACCGTGAGGATGCCCATCCGGCGCGCGGTCTTGATCACGCGGCAGGCGATCTCGCCGCGGTTGGCGATCAGGATTTTCTTGAACATGCAATCTCCGCCCAAATACTCTATTCAGTCAGTGTTTTAGCCATAAATTGCGTCGGCGGTCCATGCGCAAGATATTTGCGCTCACGCCGCCTTCTCCAATCTTGACTGAACGCGTTCCCGCCAGATGATGAAGAGGCCGGAGCCGACGATGATTGATATGCCGATCCATTTGGAAAGATTGGGAAAGTCGCCGAAGACCGCATAACCGAGCAGGGTAGCGGAAATGATCTCGAAATATTGGAACGGGGCAAGCAGTGAGAGCGGCGCCAACCGGAAAGCCCTGACGACAAGCATGTGCGCATAGCCTGAAATCGAGCCCAGGATCAGCAGCAGGACAAGCCCGAGCGCCGAGGTCGGGAGGGAAGGTTCAAAATCGGCGACGCCGGCGGATGTGCCGGCAAAGAGAGCGAATGCCATGAACAAAGTGCCGCCGGCACCCGCCATGATCTGCATCGTCAGCGGCGAATCCGCTTCGCCGACGGCGCGGTTCATGAAGAGATAGAGCGCATAAAGAAAAGCGCAGGCCACAGGCAGCAATGCCTTCAGTCCGAAGATCGCAAAACTGGGCTGGATGACGATCAGCGCGCCGCCGAAGCCGATGACAATCGCAAGCCAGCGCCTCCAGCCGACCTTGTCGCCGAGAAACAGGGCCGAAAGTGCCGTCAGCATGAAAGGTTCGACGAAATAAATGGCAAAAACATCGGCCAGCGGCATGTATTTGACCGCCGCGAAGAAGAGCAGGCTGGCAGCGCCATGCAGGGCGCCTCGCAGCAGGTTCATCCATGGACGCTTTGCCGAGATTACCGACCTCCCGGCTGCGGTCACCAGCAGCGGCAGCATGCAGACGAGCTGAAAGAAGAAGCGATAGAAGGTCACCTGGCCGGGCGACATGGCTTCGAAACTCGCCATGTATTTGGCGATCGCGTCCATCGTCGGCAGCAGGATCATGGCGCTTGCCATGATCGTCATGCCTCTGAGCGGATTCTTTTGTGTGGGAACGGCGGAAGAGACGGGCATGCGCGAACATCAATCACAGGAAAGGCGTGCAATCAAGGCGCGATCAGGAGCGATGGCGAAGGGCGGAAGCGACCATCCAAAAATGTCACACTTTTCCAATTGGGACAGATCGCGAGGGCGGGATGACGCCCTTAGACCTATCTCGCGCTTTGGAAACGGCTAAAACATGAATGCGCCGCACAAAATCGCCGGCGCGACCAGGAAAGGGATCGCACCGATGTTCAAGCCAGAACAAGAGACGACCGTTTTTTCGGATGAAGGCGGCGACACGCTTGGCGGGCGCCTGTCCATGGCCCGCGATGCCGCGGGAATCAGTCTCGAAATGCTGGCCAGTCAGCTTGGCGTCAGCGAAGAGACGATGCTGGCGTGGGAATCCGACCGCGCCGAACCCACGTCATCCGCTCTCGTCAAAATGTCCGCTCTTTTCGATGTTTCTCCGGCGTGGCTCATGACCGGGTCGGGGGATGGACCGGGAGAGGACAGCGACCAGCGCGCGCTGGAAGCGGTCAGAAATGAACTTTCGCGGCTGCGGACGGCCTATCAGGAGATCGGGCGGCTGATCGAGACGACGACCCGACAACTGGAGCGGCTCGATCATCAGATCCGATTGCGAAATCTCAGCAAGGACGTGGCACACTGAGCCATGCGCAATTCGCGATGGCAGCGTCAAGTTTGCAAGCATTGGAGATAAAAAGAAAAAACCCGCCGAAGCGGGTTTTTCTGTGCCATTTGGTGCGGTCGAGAAGACTCGAACTTCCACGGGTTGCCCCACAGCGACCTCAACGCTGCGCGTCTACCAATTCCGCCACGACCGCATCGTGGTAGGCCGGATTGCTCCGGCGCGGCTGCATGTAGCAAAAGCATTCGGGGGGCACAAGAGCGATATGTCAGTTTTTTTAAATTCCTTCACAGCGCCTCCGATTGCACCCGTCAGAATACGGTGGAAACGCCTTAGATGTTTGAATTCTCGCCCGAATAGCGCCATATCTGGACAACCCGCCGGCACGCAGGATTTCCACAAGTGCGGCCTGCGGCGCGCAAAGGACCGCTGTATGCTTCGCACCGAACTTTCTCACCAAATGTTTCCCGTTCAAGGTACGCCCCCCGTTCGCTGGCGGATCAGCGACGGTCTCGTGCCCTATGAAGAGGCCGTTGCCGCAATGGAAGCGGAAGTGGCCGCGATTGCCGAGGGACAAGCGCCGGAGCTCGTCTGGCTGGTCGAACATCCGCCGCTTTATACAGCAGGCACCAGCGCCAACGCAGCCGATCTCATCGAGCCGGATCGATTTCCGGTTTTCGCGACCGGGCGCGGCGGCGAATATACGTATCACGGGCCGGGCCAGCGTGTGGCCTATGTCATGCTGAACCTGAAGTGTCGGCGGCAGGATATCCGCGCTTTCGTCGGCGCGCTCGAAGAAGTCATCATCCGCACGCTCGAATCGATGAATGTCCGCGGCGAACGGCGTGAGGATAGAGTCGGCGTCTGGGTCAGGCGTCCGGAAAAGCCGATCCTGCCCGACGGCACCATGGCGGAGGACAAGATTGCGGCGCTCGGCATCCGCGTGCGCAAATGGGTGACGTTTCATGGCCTGTCGCTGAACGTCGATCCTGATCTCGGGCATTTCACCGGTATCATTCCCTGCGGAATCTCGGCCTATGGCGTCACCAGCCTGGTCGATCTCGGTCTGCCGGTCATGATGGCGGATGTCGATATCCGTCTCCGCGACGCGTTCGAGCAGGTCTTCGGCGAAACGGCCCGCGACCGTTAAGGCAATTCCGGGAAAAGCTGGCAGATCCAGGCATTTTGCCCGATCGCCAAAGCGCCGGTTTGCATCGTGTCGCTCTCGACGGTCGCCAGGTTTCCACGACCATGATCGGCCGTCACGATGCATCAAGCTTTCACAGGATTGATTCTCGTGCTTCTTCTGTAGGCAATCCAGCCTCCGCCGGTCCGTCACGCTTCGATTCCGCCAAGCGCTCCATCTCGGCTTCCGCCTCCAGAAGATAGTGAAGCTCTTGGTCGCTGAGAATATTGTCGCGATTGTTATGCGAGGTCATCCGATTAGCTCCTTGACCTCTGCAGGCGAGAGTATGTCATCTCTCCCAGCCGTTGGCGCCTACGGGTTCGGGTAGCCAACGGTATATCGAACCTACGCCCTTCAGACAGTTCTGGCGAATCATTTCGGATCGCCGACGAGGGACAGCCATTTGCAGATCCGATAGCTGATTTTTCATTTGCCCAAGAAAAATGCCCTGGAAGGGAGAGCATCCAGGGCATAGAGAGGGGAACTGCCATAAGGAGAGTAGGGCGATGTGCCCGCACTTCAAGGTCCGAACTCACGGCAGGTTGCATTGCGCCGACAATCGCGCCTTCAACTCGCGAAACAGTGATCGTGAGTGGCAAACCGTCCCGTCCCCCGCTGCTTTTTCGGGCGGGATGACAAGAGTATCTTCATCGTGAGAAACCGGGCGAGCCGCAACTGCCTTGCCATCCGGGCGTGGAGCGTCCGCGAATCTGCTCTACGTCAGCGATACAAATTGGTGGCAAATGCATCGCTGGACCGCGAACAGCGGGACGAAGACTGGCGTCGGGCCACATCGAAGCCGTACCATTACCTGCGGTTGATTCCGGAGCGCCAATGGACCGCCACCAACGGTTGCCTATCAAGCCAAGTCACTCTTTTCGATCGCTATTTTTGTACAGTCTCCGTTCATCTTCGTCCGCATATGGTATGTTCCGTCGCCCCAAAAATCGCGCGTCGATTGACAATCGATAGGGACGATACGATTAATAGTTTCGACATTCGTCATAGAGCGGAGGAAATGCCAATGACAAGTCGTGCCATTCTGTTGATGTCTCTCGCGTCTCTCACAGTTGTAGGCTCGATGGGCCTCGCTTCTTCGGCTTCTGCGCTAACCATGAAAGAGTGCAGTGCCAAATATCAGGCCGCCAAAACCGCTGGTACCTTGAACGGCCAGAAGTGGAACGACTTCCGCGCAACACAGTGCAGCGCCGATGCCAGCGCTACGACTGCTCCGGCAACGACCGCACCAGCGGCCACAACGCCGCCCAAGACGGCGAAGACGACCGCTGCTGCCAAGGTCGACGCCAGCGAGCCTGACGCCACCAAGCCGCCGGCAGCAGAACCGGCAAAGCCTACAACGGCTGCTCCGGCCGGCGTAACCTTCCCCGCAAAGGTTGATCCGAAATATGCTACCGAGACGCCTGGCAAGGGCCGCTTCCACACCTGCGTGGACGCATACAATGCCGCCAAAGCCAGCAATTCGCTCGGCGGCCTGAAGTGGATCCAGAAGGGCGGCGGCTATTACAGCCTCTGCAATTCCAAGCTCAAGGGCTGATCTTGGATTGATCCTTTATGAGCGGGCGCCTTTCTGGCGCCCGTTTCCTTTTGCGGGGCTCAGTGCCGCATCTTCTCCCATTTCTTCACAAGTCGGTCACGCTTGAGCTTGGAAAGCCGCTGAAGCCAGAAAACGCCGTTCAGCTGGTCGATCTCGTGCTGGATGCAGATGGCCAGAAAGTCCTGCGCCTCTGCCTCGTGTACTTCGCCGGCAATATCCTGATAGCGGAAGCGGACGGATTTCGGCCTGACGACCTCTTCGGCCGATCCGGGCATGGAAACGCTGCCTTCCATGTGCCGCATGGTCTCTTCCGACGACCACAGAATCTCCGGATTGATGTAGGTGCGCACGCCGTCTTCCCGACTGAGTTCGATCACGACGACACGCTTGAGGACACCGATATGCGGACCGGTGATGCCGACGCCGGGCGCGGCCCTCATCGTATCCAGCAGGTCGCCGACGAGCAGACGCAGATCGTCATCGAAGACGGTCACCGGGGTACAAGCGGTTCGCAGCAGCGGATCGGGGAAGCGGATGATCGGGCGGGGCGGCACTTTGGTCTCCATTGGTGAAATAAAATGCGCTGAAGGAGCGGGAATACGAATGGCGCAGTCCCGCGATCGCCCGCGATAAATTGATAGGAAATATGAGCGGTTTCGTCTATCTGGTTGCTAATATTGATTTTCCTTTACAACGCCGTGCGTCACTGCAATGCGCAAAGGCGCTCCAGTATTTTAAAACTGCTGCATAATTTTATCCTTAAACTGCATTGTTAACTCTAGAATCGCCAGCCTTGGCCGTCGCCACGGATTGACGAAACGGACGCATCGCATTTGGAGATTCTGCGATGCCGGCGCGCGTCGGCCAGAAATTGACTATTACGTAAAAGTCAATATTATGCTGAGCGGCAGATAGGGGCAGATTCTTGGTTGACGGATATTATAGCATAACGGAGCTCACGCGGGAATTCGGGGTTTCGACCCGGACGTTGAGGTTCTATGAGGACGAGGGCCTCATCCATCCGGAGCGCAAGGGGCGCACGCGCCTGTTCCGGCCCGCCGACCGACGCCTTATCGCCGAAATCCTGCGCGGCCGCCGTATCGGCTTCACCATTGCCGAAATCCGCGAGATCATTCAGGTCTACAAAGAGCCTCCGGGCGAAATCGGCCAGCTGAAGCTGCTGATGAAACGTGTTGACGAAAAGCGCGATGAATTGCGTCAGAAACGCAAGGATATCGACGATACGCTGAGCGAACTCGATAACGTCGAGGAAGCTTGTCTCGGACGGCTGGCTGAAATCGGCGTCGGGACGTGATCGGCTACAGGCTTGTTGCTCGTCAAAGCCAGCGGCGCGTGCGCTTGCAGTAAAATTCGAATTCGCAGCCGAATCGCGACAGAAGATGCATCTCTTCACAGCGGATGACGAGCAAGGTCGTCAAAGCAGCTGCCACCGCCCCCATAGCGAGAAACCAGAGATTGCCGATCAGCAGGCCGAAGCCGGCGGTCAGCAGGGTATAGCCGAGATAGGTTGGATTGCGGGTGAAGCGAAAGGGGCCGGTGGTTACCAGATGGGCTGAACAGCGTTGTGTTAAGACGGTCGTGCGGCGTTCCAGCAGCGTCTTGACGGCCCAGACATTCAATGTCACCGCGAAGGCGGTCAGGAGCGCGCCAACCACCCAGGAAGCAAGCGCCCAAATGAAGGGCAAGGGCAGCGGATACGATCGCTGCAGGTACAGCGCCGCGACAACGGCGAGGCTATAGAGCAGTGGCGGCCACGGAAAACTCAGCGACTTCGAACGATAGGCATTCATAGAATAACCCTGTCATTGCGCTTCATCCGTGCATTGTATCGCGATTCGGCTCACGCGTTCATCGCTATCTGCTTTGATCGCTCCAGATTCCAGCGGCTTGAAGAGATTCTGGGCCTGCAGCTTGTCGAGCGTACATTGGCAGAAGCTGCGGCACATGGTTTCGCTGCCCGATCGCGTGCATGATGCCACGCATTGCCTGATGTAGCCGACGGTAGGATCCTGCGGCGGTGCGGGCGCGGCCAGCGACAGAAGATAGACAAGGCTGAACAGCACCGGCTGGTGGATCAGATAGAATATGAGGCTATGGCGGCCGGCGCGGGCGATGAGATTGCGGCCGGGACCGAATTTCGCCAGGCGCTCGAGCCAGCCGAAGGATGTGGTCAATTGCGCGATACCGAGACCGAACAGGAATGGCGTCAGCCACGGGAAGAGGGGCACATAATCGTTCGAACGCTGGATGTTTTCCGAAAGTCCGACCCACCACAGCCAAGGTGCGTCAAAAAACGTGGAGTGCAGCGACAGAGGTGCGATAACATTGTCGACCACGATGCCGGCCGCGAGCAATGCGGCGATCAGAAGCGTAGCAAATGCCGGCAAGCGCAGGAACAGAAGCCCGATGAAGCTTGCCGCCGCGATGCTATGCAATATGCCGAAGAATATCCATTCGTCGCGCATGCCGATGAAAGTGACGATCGAGATCGCGGCCGCGGCGGCCACGATCATGCCCAGGCGACGCCAATAGGACCGCCAGCGGATTTCCGGCGTATTGGCCAGCACGAGGCTGAAGCCAGCCAGGAACAGGAAAGTGCTGGCGATGGCGCGGGCGTAAAATTTCAGCCAGCCGGTTTCCGCCGTGCCGGAGTCGAGGTAGCCGAAAAACTCGAAATCCCAGGTGCAGTGATAGCTCGCCATGGCAAGGAGGGCGATGCCGCGCGCCGTATCCAGAATGCCGATGCGAGGTCTCTTTTGCGGAGCATCGGCGCTCTCGGCGATGGCGGCCATTACGGGGTCCTTCCAGGCATGAATTCAAATTTTACGCCGGTCGAGCCGGCGCGGCCCTGTCATGGCATATCGCCGTCCATGATGGCCAGACGGGCATCCGAAAAAAACTGCCGCCGGATCAGCACGACGATGATGAAGATCGTCGTCACCATGAACACGTAGGGGCTCAGGAACCAGCCGAGATAACCGATAGACAGGAAGATCGCCCTCAGGCCGGCATTGAAATTGCGGGCTGCGATGATGTTCATGCGCACCACCCGCTCTGCGGCTCGCTCCGCGCCCAGCGGATCGAGAATGGCTTCCTCGCGCATCGGCAGCGAACCGAAAAGAATGGTGCAATAGTTGAACAGGCGATAGGCCCAGCCGAATTTGAAGAAAGCATAGCCGAACAGGCAAGCAAGTCCCGCCACCTTGATCTCGAAAGCGGCGCGGCCGCCATTGAGGATGAACGGCAAGTCGGAGAAGAACGCATTGACCTTGTCGGTGGCGCCGAGCAGCGCAAAGCAGCTGCCGATGGCGAAGATCGAAGTGGAGGCGAAGAAGCCCGTGCCGTTCTGCAGGCCCGAGAGGATTTGGGTATCGATCATCTTCAGATCGCGGCGCAATGAATTGTGGATCCATTCGCGCCGGCGCTCGTTCATCGCCAGCGTCAGGCTGGTGCGATTGAAAAAGCGGGCGCTGGTAGTGATCCAGTTCAGCGCGACCCAGAGAAAGATGAAAAGGGCGAGGGCGACGTAGTCGGCAGTCGTCATATAGGGAAATTCTCCAGATCGGTCCGATGCGGACTCTATCTCAGGACGGGCGGCGCGCAATGGCCTTCTGTTTGCTTCCCCAATGCCTATATGTAATGTCGCTGCCATGAAATCCGATGTCGGCCAATCGCCATGCAAGCTTACTGCGATAGCGTAGCTTTGCCGGAAAACGATTTGCCTGGAGGCACCAAAGGTCCATGTTTCTTTCCGTTTTCGATGTGTTCAAGATCGGTGTGGGGCCGTCCAGCTCGCATACGATGGGGCCGATGTCGGCCGCGAATCGGTTCCTGGACCTGCTGCTGTCGAACGAGTGGCCGCGTCCGTCCTCGAACGTGCACGTCGAGTCGATCAAGGTCAGCCTGCACGGATCGCTGGCTCATACGGGCATCGGCCATGGCACGGGCAGGGCCGTCATTCTCGGCCTGATGGGCGAAAAGCCCGACAGCGTCGATCCGGACCATATGGATGGCATCATCGACGAGGTCGAGCGCAGCGGGCGCATAACGCCTCCCGGCCATCCGGCCTATCAATTCCAGCCCAAAACCGACCTCATTTTCGACAAGAAGGTGCCGCTGCCGGGCCATGCCAACGGCATGAGCTTCTCCGCCTTCGACAAGGACGATCGCCTGCTCCTCAAGCGCATCTACTATTCCGTCGGCGGCGGCTTTGTCGTCACCGATACGGAACTGGAGCAGATGAAGGCCGACAGGAAAAAGCCGGCTGCGGCGGGCGAACGCGTTCCGTTCCCCTTCGCCAGCGCCAAGCAGATGCTTGAGATGTCCGAGCGCTCCGGTCTTTCGATCGCGCAGATGAAGCGCGCCAATGAAGAGATGCACATGAGCGCCGAGGAGCTCGATGCGGGCCTCGACCGCATCTGGGCCGCAATGAGCAGCTGCATCGACCGCGGCCTCAAGGTGGACGGCATCATGCCGGGCGGCCTGAAGGTGCGCCGGCGAGCGCGCGCCATTCATGACAAATTACAGGAAGAGTGGCGCAGCAACCGCATCAATCCGCTGCTCGCCAACGATTGGCTCAGCGTCTACGCCATGGCCGTTAACGAGGAGAATGCGGCCGGCGGGCGCGTCGTGACGGCGCCGACCAATGGCGCTGCCGGCGTCATCCCGGCGACGATCCGCTACTATCAGCATTTCCATGAGGATTGGGATCAGGATGGCATCCGCAACTATCTGCTGACGGCTGCCGCCGTTGGCGGCATCATCAAGCACAATGCCTCGATTTCCGGCGCGGAAGTCGGCTGTCAGGGCGAGGTGGGCTCGGCGGCCGCGATGGCGGCTGCGGGCCTTGCTGCCGTGATGGGCGCGACGCCTGAGCAGATCGAAAATGCCGCGGAAATTGCGCTGGAACATCATCTCGGTATGACCTGCGATCCGATCGCCGGCCTCGTTCAGGTGCCTTGCATCGAGCGCAACGCCCTCGGTGCCGTCAAGGCCGTCACCGCCGCCTCGCTTGCGATCAAGGGTGACGGCCGGCATTTCGTGCCGCTCGACGCCTGCATCGAAACCATGCGCCAGACCGGTCACGACATGAGCGAGAAATACAAGGAAACCTCGACCGGCGGCCTCGCGGTGAATGTCGTTGAATGCTGAGTGTGGACGCCTGATCTAAAAGCTTGACGCTGCCGGCCAAAAGGACTTCAACGGCATCCATGGCTTTGCATCTCATCAAATTGTGCGTCGGCGCGGATTCGATCGAGGATCTGCGCGAATGGGTTTCCGAGCGGGCGATGAACGCCATTGCCGCCGGGCTGGAGCCGCATACGACCCATACGACGCGCATGGTGCCGAAACGGGTGGAAGAACTGCTGGACGGCGGCTCGCTCTATTGGGTGATCAAGGGGCAGGTGCAGGCACGGCAGAAATTGCTTGGCATCGAGACCTTCGCCGATGCGGAAGGCATTCAGCGCTGCCGGCTTATCCTCGACCCGAGCGTCATCGAGACGACGGGGCAGCCTCGGCGCCCGTTTCAGGGCTGGCGCTATCTGCCGCAGGAAGACGTGCCGCGCGATCTCGACAGCCTGGGTGCCGCGGCGGAATTGCCCGCCGATCTGCGGCGGGAACTTTCCGAACTCGGTCTGCTGTAGGGCACCTGCTCAGAGCGGTTCTGCTTGGAGCAAAACCTTATCGAACCGCTCCATCCCATTATTTTCACGCGATTTCAGATAGAAAGCCGCGCAGCGGTTTTCCAGGGCGGCCCTAACGCAGCCGCATCATGATCGGCGCACGGCCGGTCGGGGCCGCAATATGCAGATGAATGTTCGCTTCAGGCTGCGAATAACGCCATGCACGCGCACCGTGGCAAAGCAGTATGCCAATCAGATCTTTCGTCTTGTGGCGCGCGCGAGAACGGCTGAGACCCAGATCCGCCAGCCGCATTGCCGCTTCATGCAGCGGATGAAGAGCGAAGCCCTTCGGTTTCATCTTGCTCCCGCCATCGAGCGAGAAACCGGGAAAGTTCTCGTTCATTGCCATTTCAAAACCCCGTACACGTTACAAACTCAGGGCCGGCCCGTTTGACATTCGGTGCCGGAAGGTCGGGCACCCTTCGGAAAGGCCCGACCGGTACTCGGATCATGCCGCGCCGAATGGCTTGGCCGCATTCCTATTCCATGCTGGCCCAGCATTTCACGCCGGCTCGCTTGAGCGCCTTGCACGCATTGATCGCCTCGCTCTGATCTTCGAAACCGCCGAAACGGGCGCGATAACCGCCATCGAAGGCAACTGCATAGGGCTTGGCCGCGCGCAGGGCTTTGCCGCCCTTGTTCTTGGCCGTATCGAGCAGGTCGGTTGCGCCATCCTTGCTGGAGGCAACGCCGATCTGAACGACCCAGCCGGCCGGCTCGCGTTCAGCCTTCGCGGCCTTTTCGGACTTCTCGGCCCGCTGCAGCTTGACGAGTTTCGTATCGCTCTTGGTCGTCGATGCCGTCGTTACGGTATCGACTTCGTCCTCATCGGCATCGTCAGAAGATGCAGCCGATGCGGCTTCGTCATAAGCGGGATGTTGAGCAGGCTTTGCGGCAAGCAGCGGATTGCCGGACTGCGGCGTGACTGCCGCGAAGGCTGCAGCGCTGGACGGACGAGCATCGGCGATCTCCGCCGTCTCGTCATTTTTGACCTTCGCGGTGGTAACGTCCGCCATGCGCGTGCTTGCAGCCTGGACATCGGGCGCGGTGGCCGGCCCATGAGCGATCACGTTGTTTGCAATATGCTTCGTCGATGCAACGGGCAAATAGGTCGCGATCAGCTTGCGCATCTGGTTATCGCGAGCCGGTGTCGAAGCGCCGCCGAGGACGACACCGACAATGGAGCGTCCGTCGATCTTGACGGAGGTTGCGAGATTGTAGCCCGCAGCACGCGTATAGCCCGTCTTGATGCCATCGACACCGCGCACCGAACCGAGCAGATGGTTATGGCCCGGTATGACGCGATTGCCGAGTTTGAAGCTCGCTTCGGAAAAGAAGCCGTAATATTGCGGGAAATGCTCACGCAGGGCGATACCGAGGCGAGCCTGGTCACGCGCCGTCGTCATCTGGGCGGTATTCGGCAGGCCGTTGGGATTGCGATAAGTCGTGCGTGTCATGCCGAGCGCCCGCGCCTTGTCGTTCATCATGCGGGCAAAGCCCTCTTCCGAACCGCCGAGCATTTCGCCAAGCGCCATCGCGGCATCATTGGCAGACTTGGTAACGATGCCAAGGATCGCCTCGCGGACGGTCACGGACCGGCCGGCACCGATACCGAGCTTCGTGGGTGCCTGGGCGGCGGCATTCCTGGAAAACACGACGGGCGTATCGAGAGTGATGCGTCCGGCTTCAAGCGCTTCGAAGGTCAGATAGACCGTCATCATCTTGGTCAGCGAGGCGGGATAGTGCAGCGTGTCGGCATTTTCGCTGTAGAGAACATTGCCTGTATTGGCATCGATGACGATGCCGGCATATTTCGGGCCGGCGGCATTCGCGTCAATAACGGTCACGGTGACCGCCGCCGCCGCGATCGAAAAACCAAGGATCGCTCTCGCCAGAATCTTACCGGTTTGAGACGACGAAACGGAAAGAATGGATCTGGACACTAAATTACTCTCTGCTTGCATTTACATTCTCGATTATCAGGCCGCCGCCTCCATGAAGGGCCATTCCGTTCGAATGTAGAGGTTTAGCGTTACCAATCGGTTTATGATGAACAGTTGGTTTCAGGTTTCCGCGTCATTTTAGCGGCCGCCCGCAGCCGTCACCGCCAGCTCGGTATTATCTACAAGGCGCATCTTGACGAAATTCCGGACGGCGGCGTCCATGGCGCGCCAATCTCCGAGCTGATTGCTGGAAAAGCGATAGAGAACACTCAAATCCTTGCCGGCCTTGACGTCCCTTTGACAATCGCCGCTGGTCGCCATTGCCGGCGAAGGAGGAAGGAGGCAGCGCACCACGTAATCCGGCTCGCCGGGCCGCTGCGCCGTCAGGAGGACTTCGCCGTTATAGCCGGCATCCGCACGCAGCCGATGCGCCGTCAGGCCGAAGGGACCGGCATGGGCTGCCCCATCCATCAATTGCGAATAGATCGGCTCAAGCCGGCCGGACATGTCGCGGGACATCGTGCTCTGGCTGATCTGCAGGAAGATCAGCGAGGAGGATTGCGAGATATCGTCGAAACGCATCCGATCGGCCTCGCTGTAGCCCTGCATCTGGGGCCAGGTCAGATAGAGATCGACACGCTCAGCCGCGCCGTCCATGCGCTCGCTCGGGAAGCGGATGGTGTTTGCGGCCAGACGCATCGTGTCTTCGCCGACCGTAACGGAGATGGGCTTGGTATCCGTCGTGTGGCCGGCCAGCGAAATCTTACCGCCAATCCAGTGGCCGCCTATGGATATGGCGACGGTAAGGGCGGCCAGAACGACAATCCCTGCCACGAGCCGGTAGACAAAGCCGCTCGATATCAGCGGTCTTTCCTCGATCATTGCAGCGGATGACAGAGAGGGAGCCATACTCTTGCCTTCATTTCCTTGCGCCCCAGCTGCCATCATCGATGGCAAAGCTGCCCGGCGCCTGACTTTTTTGAGTCTTGCTGGAAATGATGATTGGCGCCGCGATGGTTAACCGGCAGTTAAATATGAATCGCAACGCATGCTAACGGCACACATAAATCTCAGGAGATTTTTTCCGACCCTCGGCCCTTCTGATGGTCGCACAACGAGAAAGAGCCGTTCCCGGGACAGTGGGAACGGCTCAGAGGCACCGGCCTGGACAGAAATCAGGGGACGAGACCGGGCCTCTGACTTTGATCATCGGCGCTAGGCCGCCGACGATCATGTATGTGGAATGCTTACTTCAAGCTGCCGACCGCGACGGCGCGGCCGTCCTGAATCTTGACCCAGCGGGCCGGATGATCGGCAGACTGTCGCTTGAGGAAGGTGTACTCGGTTTCCGACCAGAGCTTTACCTTGCTGCGCATGTTGTCGAGGATGAAGTCGCCGCGGTCCGTGCGAACGGTCAGCACCGCATGGCCTTCGCCGTTCGGCTGCAGCACCACCGTCATGAGCAGGTCGGACGGCGAGAAGCCGGCATCGATCAGCTGCTTGCGCTTCAGGAGCGCGAAATCCTCGCAATCGCCCGCGGTGGTCGGGATCGCCCACTTTTCCTCCACGCCGTAGAGCTCCATGTCGGTCATCGGCTTGATGGTCGTGTTGACGGTATAATTGATCTTCAGGATGGTTTTCCAGCTGTCCTGGTTGAGGATGATCGGACCCGCATCGCCGCCGGCATAGGCACACTCCCGCGGATTTTCCTTGCAGAACTCATAGTGACCGATCGGGGGAGCGGCGTCGCCGGTGATCGTCATATTGGCGGGTGCGGCCTGAGCGGGGCCGAAGATGCCGAGAGTGGAAAATATCAGAGCAGCGCAGCCGCGAAGTACGAATTGAAAGTTCATGTCCCTGTCCCTTTTTTATTGGGATCAGAATGACACGCATGATTTTATCCGACGCAAAATTGCACAGTCAAATTAAAGGCTTAGTTGAATCAAATCCGCGTCGAATTTTCATAAAATACGCAGAAAACTTGATTCAAGTTTGCGGCGAATTCGATTAAAATTTGAGTGATTTCGGTATCGGACGGAGGGAGAGGAAACACCGTATCCGGCTGCTTTACAATGATATCGGGCCAGGGAAGTTCTTAACGTCGGGGTGCCAATTCGAACGAAGGTCATGCCGCAATGAAACAAAGTGCGCATGCCGGCATCCGTTTCCGGCATCGATAGTGGCCGCATGAGCCCGAATCTGTGTCATTTTGGGAAAGCCGGCTCGAAAAATAATTTTGATTTTTATCGATGGATATCGCGACGAAGCCCGTCGGTTACGCGGATGATCGCGTCAGCCATCTCCGCGACGGCCGTTGAGTGGGCTGCGTTCGCAACGACCACCAGTTCCGCTTCCGGCCAAGCCTGCGACAGTTCCCAGGCGGTAACGAGCGGCGCCTCAAGATCCATGCGGCCCTGGATCATTGTGCATGGAATAGTGGCGAGCCGATGGATATCACGCAGAATCTGTCGGTCCTGAAGCCAGGCCAGATGGTGAAAATAATGGGTGATGATCCTGGCGCGTGCCGTCAGATAGCGCGGGTCTGACCAGCGTGGCGACAGCGCTGCGCGCGGATCGACTAGGATGGAGGCTGCTTCCCATTCGTGCCAATCCGTTGCAGCCCTGACGTGGATCGCCGGATTCGGGTCGAGCAAGAGGCGATAATAAGCGGAAACCAGATCTCCACTGCGATCCTCCTTTGGTACCGCGGCGCGAAAGCGCGCCCATTCCTCCGGAAAGAAACGGCCGAGGCCATGATAGAGCCACTCGATTTCCGATTGTCTTGTCATGGTGACACCGACAAGAAGCAAGCTCTCGATCCGTTGCGGATAGGTTTCGGCATAGGCGAGCGCCTGCGTGCAGCCCCAAGAGTTGCCGTATACGATCCAGCATTCCACGCCAAACAGCAATCGCAACCGTTCGATATCTTCCACTGTATGCCATGTCATGTTGGCGGTGAGATCGATCGCAGGCTCCGACGCATGTGGAAGACTGCCGCCGCAGCCACGCTGATCGAACTGGATGATCCGGTAGTATTGCGGGTCGAAATAGCGCCGCGTTCCCGCCGAGCTGCCCGATCCAGGCCCGCCGTGCAGGATAAGGACAGGATGGCCTTCGAGGTTGCCTGATTGCATCCAATAAATGCGCTGGCCGTCACCGACCTCAAGCAGACCCTCGGCAAAGGGCGTTGTATCCGGGTAGAGCATCTTGCCGCCACGCAATGAGAAGAAAGACAGGCGCCGCTATTTCGCGACAGCGCGTGACAGGAAGATGACGATATCAGAGAAATTCGCGCAAGGTTTCGCGCGACTGCAAGGAAAGGAATTCGATCGCCACGCCTTCCATGAAATGGCGCACGATGCGGCCGCGCATGTTGCCGAGGCGCACCGGCGTTCCGATCGCGGGGCGCACTTCGACATCGACCGCAGCACCCGAAAGCGAAAGATCCATGATGCGGCAGACATATTGCGAGCCGTCCTCAAGCGTAAGCTCGCTGCGGATGCTGCGCGGCGTCAGACGGTCGTGGCGACGATCCTCCGGCAGGCCAAGCTCATGCTTGTTGGCGAGCCATGTCAATTGCGCCGCGAGCTTTTCGCGCTTTCGTTCGGTCGCGTTGATTGACATGCTGAAGCCGCGGCCATCGACTGCAACGACGTTGCCTTCGACACGGCCGAGATGATCGATATAGGCGATAACGCGCTCGTCGGCGCGCGGACGTCCCGCACAGGTAACATAAAGATCACCCGGCGACATTTCTGTCACCAGACACTCGAATTCCTCATAACTGGCCAGCATCAGGCGGCCCTGCATGTTGATCGGGACCCGCTGGAAGGTCCGTTGATCATTGCGGATCGCATTGCTTGCCATCTGATTGGGCCGCGTCGCATGGGCCGGCTGGAATGAGTGCATGGAACCGTCTTGAACCCTATTGCAGTCTCTTCCAACTATTAGCCACAACTCCTTAAGGTAAGGTTGTCTTTCCGGAAGCATAATTCAGGAATGGTCGCCGATTCTGTCCCGTGCTGGATCAATCCCGGCACGATCGCGCCCATTCTTGGCCTGAATCAACTTGTGACGTATCCATTCACCCAGGTTGGAGCCTGCGCGAAGCGGCAGAAGATCGATCGGATCGGGGTGCGGCGGCACATCGACAAGCCGGGCAGGGCGTTCGTAGAGCAGGCGGCTGCGGTCGAGCGCCAAGAATTCCAGACGCTCGTTGCCCAGCGACGACGGATGCGCGGAGGGAGTCAGACAGCCAAGCAATCTATCGCAAGTATCGCTGGATGTGCGAACCGGCAGCAACATCAGCTCAAAAGCCATGCTGCGTCCGCTGATGCAATAGCCAGTGGCATTGATCGAAGCCGGAACGACATGCTTCATCACGCCGGCGGCAATATGCACCGGATCGTCCTGCTGGCTGCCGGCCCAGAGCGCTGCGAAATTCTCGCCGCGGATTTCACGTCCCATGAGATTGCAGATCGCGGTGCCGGCCAGCCGGAATCGCGGATTGTTGTCCGCGGTGTTTTCCAGGATGAACAGCTCCGGAAGGATATGGCTCACCGCGGATGGCTGTATCAAATTGCGCAAGGGGGCGTCCGCGTTGCCGCGTATATGCTCCCAATAGGTAAATATCTCTGTGCTCGTCTTCTGGCGCATGATGCGTCCGTGTCCCATTTCAGTTCAATTGCAAAGGCATTCATTGCCTCCACTTTGGACGTTGCGAAATCCATGCCAGAACCGGTTCGTTAGGGTTAATAAAGGGTTGTCGTTGCCTTTGGCGGCAGCGGATGAAAGAAATCGTACATCACTTCACGAAGTGACCTGCAGCACGAATTTCCGGGTGCCGGACAGGCCTTTGAGGCCAAATCCGGAGAAGAACACCCGATACGCCGCCCGTCTTTGCCGGGCGGCTTTTTTTTTGATTTTCGCTGCGCTATGTGTCGCTAACTTCTATCGAAAGCCGAGCAAGACATGGATGATGAACAGCCGCCGCGCCAAGAGCCGGAATATCCGCGGCCGCAGCAGGGTGCAACGGCATTCAATCTGCCTCCTGTCATTCTGGCCAGCCTCGCGGTTCTGATCGTCATTTTCGCGGTCATGAACCTGCCGTGGTGGTCGGACGATACGCTGAACTGGTTCTATTTCTCCTTCAGCTTCATCCCGGCGCGCTATGCCTTTCCTCTGTCGCAGCAGGGGCTGGAATGGCTTTGGACGCCGCTCACCTATTCGCTGCTGCATGGCGGGATCGAGCATATCGTCTTCAACAGCCTCTGGCTGATGGTTTTCGCCGCGCCCATAGCGAGGCGCATCGGCGCGCTTCGCTATGTCATTTTCTGGGTTTTCTCGTCTGCCGCTTCCGCCTTCATGCATGCTGCGCTCTATTGGGGTGACCAAACGCTGCTGATCGGCGCATCAGGCGTTGTTTCGGCGCTGATGGGGGCGGCTTGCCGCTTTGCCTTCCCGGCAATGGACGGCCGCCGGGCGTCGATACGGCAAGCGCATCTCAATCCGCGCCAGACCATTCTCGGTTCGCTTCGAAGCCGCACCGTCGTCGCCTATATCGTCATGTGGATTGCCGGCAATGCGCTCGTTGCTTTCGGCATCACGCTTGCCGGCGACAGTTCGCAACCGGTGGCCTGGGATGCCCATATCGGTGGCTTTCTCTTCGGATTTCTGCTTTTCGGATTATTTGATCGGCAGCCGCGTGCAGAGGCTCAGGAAGCTTTGCCGCTCGATGAATGAGCTGTTGCTTTCTCGCTGACACAAGCGCACCATTGCCGTCCGTGGGTCGCCGGATCGAGGAGACCGACACGACCGACGGGCAAGGCGCCGGTTTGAGCTCCGGGGGTAATTTCGGAACATATCGGACGCTTCAGGTGTTCACCATGCTTTCGAGATCGGAGGATCGAATGTCAGTTTCCGTAAAGGCAATACTTGAAGCCAAAGGCCGCGATGTCGTCACCACTGGGGGGAATACGACGCTTGCCGAGGCCGCGAAAATTCTCAATGAGAAACGCATCGGCGCCGTTGTCGTCGTCGGACCGGGCGCCAAGATTGCCGGAATCTTCACCGAACGCGATGTCGTCAATGCCGTCGCCAAGCATGGTTCGGAATGTCTCGACAAGCCGATCGCATCGTTGATGACCGCGAAAGTCCACCGCTGCAAGGAAGATACCACCACCGACGAACTGATGGAGCTGATGACCATGCGCCGCTTCCGTCACGTTCCTGTCGAAGATAAGGGCAAGCTTTCCGGCATCATCTCGATCGGCGACGTCGTCAAATGGCGCATCCGCGAGATCGAACTCGAGGCGGAGCAGATCAAGGCCTATATTGCCGGGTGAGGCGACGAACACGGCGACTCAATGCGAACGGCCGGATTGCAAGACATGGGCAGGACCTCTCTCCTTCTCGGCGAAGAGGTCCAAACCGACATGCCGATATTGATTTGCGTCCTAACGCGCGTAGGCTTCCTGCATGCGGCGGATTTCAGTCAATCTCGCCAATGTTTCTTCGTAGCCACGCTCTATGGCCTCGCCGGCGCGATGGAATTCCGAAAGGCCGATATCGCTGAGCCGGGGATGCAATGCGAGATCCGGCGGATCTCCGGCAAGGCGCGCGCGGGCGATCCTATCCTGTATGATATTGAAAGCCTGCACCATGACGCCGGTCATGCCGAGTTTCATGGAAGGCGGATCCTCCCGGCGCAACAGATCGCCGTTTGGCGAAGCGACATTGTGTTTGACGACGGCCGAACGGCCGAAGAGATCGTAATTCAGATTGACCGCGACCACCAGCGGCTGCTCATACGTGCGGCATACGGAAACCGGCACGGGATTGACCAGCGCGCCGTCGACCAGGGTGCGGCCGTTGGAGCGGACCGGCTCGAAAATGCCGGGCAGGGCATAGGACGCACGCAGTGCCGTGATGAGGGAGCCGTTGGCAATCCAAACCTCGTGGCCGGTGTTCAGCTCTGAAGCGACGGCAACAAAAGGATGCCCGAGATCTTCGATGGACAGCCCCTCAAGGTGCTCCTGCATGCGCTTGGTCAGCCGCATGCCGCCGAACAGGCCGCTGCCGCCGATCGTCAGGTCAAGGAGGCTCGCGATGCGGCGCATCGTCAGCGAACGGGCAAAGGCCTCGAGCTCATCCAGCTTGCCGGCAAGATAGCAGCCGCCGACCAGAGCGCCGATCGAAGTACCGGCGATCATGCCGACCGCGATATCTGCCTCATCGAGGGCACGCAGAACGCCGATATGCGCCCAGCCACGCGCGGCACCGCCGCCGAGCGCCAAAGCGATCTTGACTTTTTTCGGGGGAGCGGGAGGGAGAAGCGGAGTTGACGTATCCTGAGAGAGGCCTGAACCGGTCGAGTTCTGTCCGCCGATGTGACGATTCAACCCCCAATTCAGCATCTGACGCCTCCTGCGAGGCTCCGTATGCCTCGGCTAAAATACTGTCCCTTTTTCGTTTCCAAATCGTATACTGGTTGTGGCCTGCTGAAACACCAGCACCGATGGATCTACTGTTTGTAGACTTCTTCCGGGTTGAAATGCAGATGATCGTCGACCACGCTCAGCACCGGCTTGCCGTCTTCCAGCGCAACAGTGCGATAAAAGCAGGAACGGCGCCCAGTATGACATGTTGCGTCATGTCCGGCGACTTCCACCTTCAGCCAGATCGCATCCTGGTCGCAGTCCGTGCGAATTTCCTTCACCGACTGCAGGTTTCCGGAGGTCTCACCCTTCTTCCAGATCTTTCCGCGGGAACGGCTGAAATAATGCGCTATGCCGGTCTTGATCGTCAATGCGAGCGCCTCGGCATTCATATGCGCGACCATCAGCAGTTCGCTGTCATGAGCATCCGTCACGATCGCAGTGATCAGGCCGCGATCGTCGAAACGGGGCGTGAAATCGCCCGCATCCTCCAGCTCGGACTTGTCTTCTGAAGGAGCATTGAAAATCAGATTCATCCCCAGCTCTTTCGTTGAAGCCTGGCTAGAGCCTTTTCGCTTTTCCTCGGATCGCGAACACGCTCCATCCCTCTGCTTTTACCCAATTCCGAACGGAAAGCCGCTGCGCACTTTTCCTGGAATTGCTTTGGAGCATGATGCCGAAAAGTGTGATCGGTTTTCGGACGACATCATGCTCCACTTCCTTTGTTCCACAACGGATTCAGATTTCTGGTCGAACAGACGTGAAATCATCCGGCTCTAGCGACCCCGGACCATCGACATGAAGCGTACCTGCTCGGCGGGATCGGCCTTGAAGGCGCCCGTGAAGGTGGTGGTCAGCGTCGAGGAGCCCTGTTTCTGCACGCCGCGCATCGCCATGCACATATGCTCGGCGTCGAGCATGACGGCAACGCCGCGCGGGCGCAGTGTCTCGTCGATCGAATTGGCGATCTGCGCCGTCATGGCCTCCTGCGTCTGCAGGCGACGGCCGAAGATCTCGACGACGCGGGCGATCTTGGAGAGCCCGAGGACACGGCCCTTCGGCAGATAGGCGACGTGAGCCTTGCCGATGATCGGCACCATGTGGTGTTCGCAATGAGAGAAAAACGGAATGTCGCGCACGAGGACCATGTCATCATAGCCGGAGACCTCTTCGAAGGTGCGGCCGAGCACGTCCTCTGGATTCAAGTCATAGCCGGAAAAAAGCTCACGATAGGCCTTCGCGACGCGCGCGGGCGTATCCAGCAGGCCCTCGCGCTGCGGATCGTCGCCGGCCCAGCGCAGCAGGACGCGGATCGCATCTTCGGCTTCCTTCTGGGTTGGGCGTTCAGAAACAACGGTTTGCGGAAAGTTCTTTACAATGGCGTCCATTACCTGTGGTTCTCCTGACCCGCTCTGCGGATATCATTTTGTCGGACTCGCCACTGGCATTCCCCGAGGGTACGGAGTTTTGTACCTTTGGCGGGCTCCGGGGCGTTCTGGCTGGCGGACAAGCCTGCCGTCCTGCACGGTTTCCCATCAAACTTACATAAGACCATTGCATTTCGATGGCCTTCGAACGACATACATATAGTATGGCATCGTCCCTGTGGAAGTGTCCTGAATGGACACGCTGTGTTTTTTGTTACGAAACACTAGAGCCGGATGATTTTTAGGTCTGCTCGACCTAAAATCCGGATCCGCTCTAGATTAAATAAGTAGAGCATGATGTCATCCGAAAACTGCCCACACTTTTCGGCATTATGCTCTAACAAGTGCATCGGAGCAAATCTGTGATGGACGACATCTATAACAGCAAAATCCTGGAGTTTGCCGGTAACATCGGCCGTATAGGCAGTCTTCCTGACGCCGATGCCAGTGCCCAGGCCCATTCCAGACTATGCGGTTCCCGCGTAAAAATCTGGCTGAAAATGGACGGCGATGTCGTGACCGATTTTGCGCATGACGTCAAGGCCTGTGCGCTCGGCCAGGCATCGTCGTCGATCATGGCCCTTCATGTCGTGGGTGCTTCGGCGGATGAGGTGCGCAAGGCTCGCGAGGATATGCTCGCCATGCTCAAGGCCGATGGCGAAGGGCCGGACGGCCGCTTCGAGGATATGCGCTATCTGAAACCGGTCAGGGATTACAAGGCGCGCCACGCCTCCACCATGCTGACCTTCGATGCCGTTGTGGATGCGATCGGGCAGATCGAAGCCGCGCGCGAGAGTGAGGTTGTCGAGGCCTTATCGTGAGTCCTTTTATGTGGAGCGCGCATATCCCCCTCTGTCACTTCGTGACATCTCCCCCACATGGGGGGAGATCGTTGGGAGTTTGCCGCGATCTCCGCTTAGCCCCACCAATTACCAAGGGATAGTGAGTTATGTGCTATCTCTGCTCAATACAAGATGATGATGAAGAAGAGGGTGGAGCTGCGGCAAGCTCCAAACCGATCTCCCCCCATGTGGGGGAGATGTCACGAAGTGACAGGTATGCCGCACGGCAAGTCGGCCGAAATTACTCCGGCCCTTTCCGCAAGACGCCGGACCGGCTTTTGGGCATGGGTCTCATTCGCTTGTATCAGCTCACGCTTTCCGGTTTTGTCGGCAATGCCTGCCGCCATATCCCGACCTGCTCGGAATATGGCTATGAAGCCGTCGCTCGCCACGGGCTTTGGGCCGGTGGCTGGATGACGCTGTTTCGCGTGGCCCGCTGCGGACCGGGAGGTACAAGCGGGCTCGATCCGGTCCCCGGCGAGCTGGAGAAGCGCTATCATTGGTGGACGCCCTGGCGCTATTTCCGCCACGGACAGAAGGTCGCCTGATCCGCATGGCTCGCTACGTGGCGTTGCTCCACAGCATCGTGCTCGGCGCCGGGCGCAGGGTTGTCATGAGCGATCTCAAGGCCATGGCGGAGAGTTTGGGCTTTCGCAATGTCCGCACTCTGGTGGCGACCGGCAATCTCGTTTTCGAAGCCGAGCCACAGCTGATCGCATCGGTCGAGGCACAGTTTGAAGCCGGTTTTGCTGCCGCTTTCGGCAAGCATGTCGATATCATCGCCCGCGATGCCGATGCATGGTTGAGGCTTGCCGAGGGCAATCCCTTTCCCGAAGGGATCGGCAGCGAAGTCATCGTTCGGGTGATGAGGCAGCCGCTTGAACCAGATGCTCTCGATAGGCTTGCGAAATACCGTCAAGGCGAGCGCATGGCCGTCGTCGATGGCGACCTCTGGATCGATTTCGGTCTCAAGGCCAGCGAGACGAAACTGCTGCCGGTCTTGACGACGAAACGCCTCGGCGTCGGAACGATGCGGAATTGGAACACCGTGCGTGGTTTGGCCGAGATGATCCGGTCCTAGCGCCGCTTTTCCTTTACTAGAATGCGAAATACCGTTATCAGGCGCGCGGACATAAGTACGCATTTACTTAGTCCTTATCTTTCGAAACCACCCGCATTCGTTGGCGGGACTGGACAAGGAGAATATCGATGTCCCAATCCGTTTCCCTGACATTTCCCGACGATTCCGTGCGCAGCTTCGCTGTCGGCACGACCGGTCGCGATGTCGCCGAATCCATTTCCAAGTCGCTCGCCAAGAAGGCTGTCGCCATTGCCATCGACGGCACCGTGCGCGACCTTTCCGACCCGGTGACCGACGGCAGGATCGAGATCATTACCCGCTCGGACGACCGCGCACTGGAGCTCATCCGCCACGACACCGCGCACGTTCTCGCCGAAGCCGTACAGGAACTTTGGCCGGGAACGCAGGTGACGATCGGTCCGGTCATCGAAAACGGCTTCTATTACGACTTCGCCAAGAACGAGCCCTTTACGCCCGACGACCTGCCTGTCATCGAGAAGCGGATGCGCGAGATCATTCAGCGCAACAAGCCGTTTACCAAGGAAATCTGGTCGCGCGAAAAGGCGAAGGAAGTCTTTGCCGCCAAGGGCGAGCGCTACAAGGTGGAACTGGTCGATGCGATCCCTGAAGGCCAGGATCTGAAGATCTACTTTCAGGGCGACTGGTTCGATCTCTGCCGCGGCCCGCATATGGCCTCGACGGGCCAGATCGGCAGCGCCTTCAAGCTGATGAAGGTTGCCGGCGCCTATTGGCGCGGCGACAGCAATAATCCGATGCTGACCCGCATCTACGGCACGGCATTCGCCGAGCAGGCGGATCTCGATAACTACCTGCACATTCTCGCCGAAGCCGAAAAGCGCGATCATCGCCGTCTCGGCCGCGAAATGGACCTGTTCCATTTCCAGGAAGAAGGGCCCGGCGTCGTCTTCTGGCACGGCAAGGGCTGGCGCATGTTCCAGACGCTGGTGTCCTATATGCGCCGGCGGCTGCAGGGCGATTACCAGGAAGTCAACGCGCCGCAGGTGCTCGACAAGTCGCTTTGGGAGACTTCCGGTCACTGGGGCTGGTACCGTGACAACATGTTCAAGGTGACCGTCGCCGGCGAAGATACCGACGATGATCGCGTCTTTGCGCTGAAGCCGATGAACTGCCCCGGTCATATCCAGATCTTCAAGCATGGCTTGAAGTCTTACCGCGAACTGCCGATCCGCCTTGCGGAATTCGGCGCAGTCCATCGCTATGAGCCTTCGGGCGCGCTGCATGGCCTGATGCGCGTGCGCGGCTTCACGCAGGACGACGCGCACATCTTCTGCACCGACGAGCAGATGGCGGCGGAGTGCCTGAAGATCAACGATCTCATTCTCTCGGTCTATGAGGACTTCGGCTTCAAGGAGATCGTCGTCAAGCTCTCGACCCGTCCGGAAAAGCGTGTCGGGTCGGATGAGCTGTGGGATCGCGCCGAAAGCGTGATGATGGACGTGCTGAAGATGATAGAGGCGCAGTCCGAAGGACGCATCAAGACCGGCATTCTGCCGGGCGAGGGCGCTTTCTACGGTCCGAAGTTCGAATATACGCTGAAGGACGCCATCGGCCGTGAATGGCAGTGCGGCACGACGCAGGTCGATTTCAACCTGCCGGAGCGCTTCGGTGCGTTCTACATCGATCAGCACTCGGAAAAGACACAGCCTGTCATGATCCATCGCGCCATCTGCGGCTCGATGGAGCGCTTCCTCGGCATCCTGATCGAGAACTTTGCCGGCCATATGCCGCTGTGGGTTTCGCCGTTGCAGGTCGTCGTCGCCACCATCACCTCCGAAGCCGACGCCTATGGCGAAGAGGTTGCGGAAGCGCTGCGCGATGCCGGTCTCACAGTGGAGACCGATTTCCGCAATGAGAAGATCAACTACAAGATCCGCGAGCATTCCGTTACCAAGGTTCCGGTGATCATCGTCTGCGGCAAGAAGGAAGCCGAGGAGCGCTCGGTCAATATCCGCCGCCTCGGCAGTCAATCGCAGACATCCATGTCGCTCGACGAGGCGATCGCATCACTCGCCCTCGAAGCCACTCCGCCGGATGTCCTGCGCAAGCGCGCAGCGCGTCGGTCCAAAGTCGCTTAACGGCCCTGATATCTGACGGCACCCTCGGGGTGCCGTCAGAGAACTGACATACAGCTTTCATATATTTGATGAATCAACGCGTTGCTGTGGCTGCAACATGGGGCGCGACTGAACCATAGGAGCGGGGCAGCCCCGTGGCGCACTTGGAATTCAAAGAATTATCCTACGCCAATGAACGGGATCCGCGCATCAAGCGTTGGTTCATCCGCTCGATCGAAGGTCTTTCCGGCCGTGACCGTTACGCCCGGCTCTACGACATCTGGCGCACCGATATCGTCGGCAAGAGCGAGCGGGTCTTTGGCAAGATGCTCGATCTCATCGATGTGCGTCTGCTCATCAAGGGTGAATGGCCGCCAAATCAGATTCCCGAGGCGCCGATCGTCATCGTCGCCAATCATCCCTATGGCATCGGCGACGGCATCGCCGTGCTGGCACTGGCCGAGCAATTGGGTCGCCCCTTCAAGGTCCTGATCAACAATGAACTGTTGAAGGTGCCGGAATTGCTCGATTATTCGCTTCCGGTTTCCTTCGAGGAAACCAAGGAGGCGATGGCGGTCAACATGAAGACCCGGCACGAGGCCGTTCGCCTGCTCAAGGAAGGCACCACCATCATCGTCTTCCCGGCGGGCGGCGTCGCGACGGCGAAGAAAGGTTTCGGGCGGGCAGAGGATCTGCCCTGGAAAATATTCCCCGCCAAGCTCATCCAGACAGCGCGCGCGAGCGTCATTCCCATCTATTTCGAGGGGCAGAACGGGCGGCTGTTCCATCTGGCGAGCCGCATCTCGATGACCTTGCGCATCTCGCTACTGATCCGCGAGTTCCGGCGTCTTTCCGGCAGCACCATTACCGCCCATATCGGCGCGCTTAGAAACTGGGAGACGCTCAGCGAGGGCAGCGACCGCAAGGATCTGCTCTCAAAGCTTTACGGGGCGGTTTTTTCCATGGCACCACCGAGAAAAGTGCTGCGGCGCAAGGCTGGGTGAACGGAGTGGGCGCTGCAATCCCCATCTGCGCTGGGCGACTATTGTCATAGCTTCAGCCGGCGGCCAAATGGGGAACGCCGGCGTCAATCCATGCTATCTCCGTCATCGCCGCCACCGGCCGGCGTCAATTGCTCGTAGGTCGGCAAAGGCTGCTGATTGGTGGTCGCCGGCGGCGTCTGGCTCTGGCGCATCGGCGGCATCTGGATCGGAAGCTGGCGGGCAGGCTGTTCGTCGTTGGCATCCTGCGGCTGCTGCTGCTTCATCAGCACCTCCACATCGGTATTCATGCCGGCGGCGACAGCGAAGTCGCGCTGATAGATCTTGTCCTTGTTGCGGGCAACGGCGGTATAGCGGCCCTCGGCAAGCACCATGGTCGGAAAGGCACTGACGCTTTCGCCGACGATATCGCCTGCGGATGTCAGGACCGACCAAGCCGTGTCGGCGATCGCTTCGCCGCCGGCGTCCGACACCAGCTTGAGTGTGATCTTTGCCGCCCTGTGCTGGATGGTCGCCTGCGTCACCTTGCCTGCTTCCACCTGGATATCGGCGCGGATGACGGCGTTGACGTCGCCATATTCGGAAACGATGTGGTAGGTGCCGGCGCTGAGGCCGACCAGCGTATTCGGCTTGACGTCGTCCATGACAAGACCGCGTTCGCCGTCTTCCTTGGCTTCGCTCGAATAGATCGAGAAACTGAGTTCATTTGGTGGAATTCGGACATCAGATCCGGATACGGCATTCAAAACCATGCCGCCGGCATCGAGAACCATCGTCTGCTTCTGCGTATCGCCCGTTTCCGGCACGCTCAGCCTCTTGGTGACGCCGGCGCGGCCGAAGGAGACGTTGACGAAGTAGTCGCCGGGCGGAAGGTGAAAGGAGGCAGAGCCGCCGCGCGAACTGGCAACCAAGGGCAGCTTGCCATCGGCACCGGCTATCGGGCTGAAGACATACCACGATAGACCCTGCTGCTGCGCACCGCTCTGAGGCGTCATCTTGGCTTCGAGGAAAACATCGCGCAGCGTCCGGGCAGCCGAGTTTTCACCATTCGGCGCCACGAAGGCGTTGAGCTTCGGCATCTTCACGCTGCCGTCGAGCTGCTTGAATTCCTTGAAGGCATCCTGCGCCGAGGCGGCCCCGCTCAAACCGGCAAGCATCGCGAAAGCCGCGCTCAATCGGCGAGCGGATGAAATGCCTGACATGGATACCCAACCGATTGACTTCCGATAAAACACACGCCACTTCAAAACCAATGCAGTGGCAAATTCAAGACCTACATCCTCCCGTAAGCCAAAATGAAAGCAGTCTCTCAATGAAAACCGATATCAAGCTGGTCGATTATCTCGCCGTGCGCCGATCGATTCCTGCATTTCAAATGTCGGAGCCGGGGCCGGAAAAGGCAGAGATCGAGGAGATCATCCGGCTGGCCTCGCGAGTGCCTGATCACGGCAAGCTCGCACCCTGGCGCTTCATCGTCTACCGCGGCAAGGAACGCGCACGCATCGGCGAAGAACTGCTCAAACTCGCACTGGAAACCAAGCCGGATCTTTCCGAGGAGATGATCCAGGTCGAACGGACCCGCTTCACCCGCGCCCCGGTCGTCATTGCCGTCGTCAGCAAGGCGGCGCCGCATTTCAAGATTCCGGAATGGGAGCAGCTGATGTCGGCCGGTGCGCTTTGCATGAACCTGCTGATTGCGGCCAACGCGCATGGCTGGGTCTCCAACTGGCTGACCGAATGGTTTGCATTCGACGAGCGCGCCTATCCGCTGCTTGGCGTCGCACAGGGCGAGAAGGTGGCCGGCTTCATCCATATCGGCTCCACGACCTTCCCGCCGGTGGAACGTCCGCGTCCGGAGCTATCCGAAACCGTGACCTGGGTCGGCGGCGAGGACGCGTGATGTTCTATACGACGGATACCAATCGCCACGGTCTCGCGCACGATCCTTTCAAGGCGATCGTTGCTCCGAGGCCGATCGGCTGGATCGGCAGCAAGGGCAGGGATGGTTCGCTGAACCTGTCCCCTTATTCCTTCTTCAATGCGGTCAGCGACCGGCCCAAGCTGGTGATGTTCTCATCGTCCGGCCGAAAGGACAGCGTGCGCAATATCGAGGAAACGGGTGTATTCACCGCGAACCTCGTCAGCCGCAATCTCGTGGAGAAAATGAATCATTCCTCGATTGCCGTGCCATACGGCGTCAACGAATTCGAGCTCGCCGGACTGACGGCAAAGCCCGGCAAGCTGGTCGATGCGCCTTATGTGGGCGAAGCTTTCGCTGTGCTGGAATGCCGCGTGACCGAGATGCTGCAACCCAAAGGGCTCGATGGCGAGGCGTCGGAAAACATCATGGTCATCGGGCAGGTCGTCGGCATCCATATCGACGAGGCGGTCATTCGCAACGGCAGGCTGGACATGGCACTTGCGCGCCCCGTCGCGCGCATGGGCTACATGGACTATAGCGAAGGCAGCGACGTTTTCGAAATGATGCGTCCGAAGACTCCGTGACGAGCGCCGGAGCGTGATGTCGAAAAGCGCAAGCGAATTCGGATTTTAGGCCGAACAGACCTAAAATCATCCGGCTCCAGTTGCGCCGATATGCGAAAAGTTAACAAGCAAGGTAAACGTCCCGTAAACCTTTCCTCGATAGCGTAGAGGATATGAATTTGCGGGGCAGGAATCGCCTCGTCGATACCGGGGCGTTACGTGATCATAGAAGCATTCCTTCGCTGGGCTGAAACCGCCAAGGCAGAAAGCAGAGCCCGGGCGGCCAACGCACTCGGCAGAGCCTATTTGCAGTCGAATATGCCGAAGGAAGAGCGTGACGCCGCGGAAATGGCGATGACCTATCTGCTCGACGATCCGTCTCCACGTGTGCGGTTGGCGCTCGCAGAAGCCGTCGCCCGCTCGGCCGGCGCGCCGCGAAACGTCATTCTGTCCCTTGCCGAGGATCAGCCCGAGATTGCCGGGCAGATCATCCTGTTTTCGCCCGTCTTCACCGACGCCGATCTTGTCGATCTTGCATTGCGTGGCAGCGACGTGGCGCGGGTTCTGATCGCCTCCCGCGGACAGGTGCCGCGCGCAGTTTGTGCAGCGCTTGCCGAGATCGGCGGAGAGGCCGAGATCCTGTGTCTGCTTGAGAACGACGGTGCGTTGCTTTCGCGGGCATCTCTGAAACGTATCGCGGAGCGGCTGGGCAGTTGCTCCGACATACGCGGACTGCTTCTTTCCCGCGATACGTTGTCTTCCGAAATCAGGCACCTGCTGATGCGTCAGGTCACTGAAGCGCTATCGGAATCGATGCTCGTTCAGGCTGTTATCGGCAGTTCCAGGCTTCAGCAGGTGACGCGTGAGGCGAGCGAGTCCGCAACCGTCGCGATCGCGGGAGCGGCGCAGCATGAGCAACTGCCCGACCTGGTCGAGCATCTGAGGCAAAGCGGATGGCTGACGCCTGCCTTCCTCATGCATGCGCTTTGCTCCGGCAAGGTGGATTTCTTCGCCTGTGCGATCACCAATCTCTCAGGCTGCGATGAACGGCGCGTGCGCTCGATCATTTCAAGGGGCCGCGTCTATGCCATCCGGGCACTTTACGAGAGCGCCGGACTGAGCAGGGACATCAGCACGATCTTTGTCGAGGCGACAATGATATGGCGCGAATCCTCGCGCAGGAACGGTGCCGCGCTGCTGGAAGACGTTTCTTCGCGCCTGATGCGCAAATTCCGCCTCACGGAGCAACCTCCCGCCGCCGCGACACAGCTCCTCGACATGGTGGAGAAGCTTGCGAATGCCGAACGCCGACAGGCGGCGCGCAGCTTTGCTGCACTGGCGACGCTCGCTGCTGCGTGATATCCAGCGGCCGATCTTATCTTTTCGAGGTTCATCTTGCTGCTGACGATCTCTGCCGAATCCCCGCGTCAGGAAGGCGTCATTCGTCTTCTGGACATGTCGAGCGCTTATGTGGAAGCGCTTTATCCGCCTGAAAGCAACCATATCCTCGACCTTGCCGCACTGGAGAAGCCTGAAGTGACCTTCTGGGTCGCCAGGATCGAAGGGGACATTGTCGGATGTTGCGCCCTTGTGGAATCGGACGACGGCACTGCCGAGATCAAGCGCATGTTCGTCGATCAGGCCGCCAGGGGCCGCAGCGTTGCACGCAGGCTGATGGAGACGCTCGAGGCGGCGGCGCTCGAAAGAAATCTTTCCGTAATCCGGCTGGAAACCGGCATATACCAACCGGAGGCGATAAGCCTCTACCGGAAGTTCGGATACATCGAGATTGCGGCTTTCGGCGACTACCAGCCGGACCCGCTCAGCCTGTTCATGGAAAAGCGGTTGACGCGGGAGTAACCCGGTGATCAGCGCTCGTTAGCGTCCCGGACATGCAGCTGCAGCTCCGGTTCCTGAGTTTGATGCTGCTCTTCTGTCAATTCGGCTTCACGAATCCATTCCCGCCAGATTGCCACCATGATCGCCATCAAGACCGGGCCGATGAAAAGGCCGAGAAAGCCCATGGTCTTCACGCCGCCGACCAGGCCGAAGAAGGTCGGCAGGAAGGGCAGTTTGATCGGGCCGCCGACGAGCTTGGGGCGAAGCGTCTTATCGACGATGAAAAGCTCGATCGTGCCCCAGAGGAAGAGCGCGATACCGGCCCAGAGCGCACCACTGGCGACGAGATAGATCGAGACGAGCGACATCGAAAGCGGCGCACCGCCCGGCACGAGCGCCATAACGCCGGTGAGTACGCCGAGCGTAATGGCAGAAGGCGCACCGGCGAGCCAATAGGCCACGCCAAGAACGATGCCTTCACCGATAGCGATCAGCGTCATGCCCATGACGGTCGAGCTGATCGTCGCCGGCACGACGCGGGAAATGCGCTCCCAGCGATTGGGCAGGATGCGCTCGCCGAGCAGATCGACCTGCCGAACGAATGTCGAGCCGTCGCGATAGATGAAGAAGAGGGCGATCAGCATGAAGAGCAAGGTCAGAACGACGTGGAACGCGCCGCCGCCGGCCGCAAGCACCGCCCTGTAGATATTGCCGATATGCGCGCCGCTCACGAGCTGCGCCAGCTCGCCGAGCGAGCCCGGGCTGCCGACATATTGCGTCCATTGATCGCCGAGCCACGAGCCGATGACGGGCAAAGCCAGAATCCATTGCGGCGGCGGTGCGCCGTCTCGGTTCACATGGATGGCCCAGCCGAACCAGTCACGCACCTCTCCGGCCATGTAGAGGGCGGAGAGGACGATCGGCAGGACGAGAAAGGTCACGATGAACGCAATGGCGATGCTGGCGGCAACTGTCGTATTTCCGCCGGTTCGGCGCACGATGTCGCTATAGAGCGGCCAAGTGGCAAAGCCGATAACTGCTGCGGCCAGAACCGGAACGAGAAAGCCATAGAAGAAATAGATGCCTGCAACGGCAATCAGGATCAGCAGCCAACGCGCAGCGGAGATAGAAGGTATCAGCGGCATGCGCGCATGCGCGCTCGGCCCCAGCCACCGATGTTCTCTCGGCTTTTGACGTTCAAATACACCCACCGGACTTACTTTGCCCCTTTTTCGTAAGATCAACCGGTTATGGGGTATGATCTTGGCCGTTTCAAGAGCGACGGCCTGAAAGCCTCTTTATTCCGCTGCCGTGACAATAGCACGACTGAAGCGTAAACCAGAGCAACGTTGCCGGAAGGAATGCCGGATTATCTTGAAGGCGAAAACTGTGTTTTCCGCGTCGGATCGAAACTATTGTCAGCGACAAGCATCAGCAGGTCGGCGCCACCCTTTGCCTTGCCGCAGACAATACCTTCGATATTTCCGGGAAAACCGCCGAACGCACACAAATCCATGATCCGTGTCTTGCGTACCGGCAGGATGCCCTGAGTAGCACTCGATCGACAATTGTCCGAAAGTCGGCTGTGCCAATCGGCGGCTGGTCTGCCGTCAGATATCCAGATCCTCGGCGAAAGCAGCCCGTTCCTGAATGAAGCGGAAGCGAGCTTCGGCCTTGGTACCCATCAGATTGTCGACGGCATCGCGGGTTCCCTCGAAATCGACCTCGTCGATCTCGATGCGCAGCAGGGTGCGCTTCGAAGGATCCATCGTCGTTTCCTTGAGCTGAGCCGGCAGCATTTCGCCCAGACCTTTGAAGCGGCTGATCTCGACCTTGCCTTTGCCCTTGAATTCCGTTGCCATCAGTTCCTGTCGATGAGCATCGTCGCGGGCATAGATGGATTTCGAACCCTGCGTGATCTTGTAGAGCGGCGGTACGGCCAAAAAGAGATGACCCTGGCGGATCAGCTCGGGCATCTCCTGATAGAAGAAGGTGATTAGCAGCGAAGCGATGTGCGCGCCATCGACGTCGGCATCGGTCATGACGACGATGCGCTGATAGCGAAGATCTTCCTCGCGATATTTCGTGCGGGTGCCGCAGCCAAGCGCCTGGACGAGGTCGGCAATCTGCTGGTTGGCAGAAAGCTTCTCGCGGCCGGCGCTGGCGACGTTGAGGATCTTGCCGCGCAGCGGCAGGATCGCCTGGTTGGTGCGGTTTCGCGCCTGCTTGGCTGAGCCACCTGCCGAATCGCCCTCGACGAGGAAGAGTTCGGCACCTTCGGCAGCACTCTGCGAGCAATCCGCCAGCTTGCCGGGCAGGCGGAGCTTACGCACGGCGGTCTTGCGGTTGACTTCCTTTTCCTTGCGGCGGCGCATGCGCTCTTCCGAGCGCTCGATCACCCATTCCAGCAGCTTTTCGGCTTCGGCCGGATTGTCGGCAAGATAATGGTCGAAGGGATCGCGCAGGGCGTTTTCGACGATGCGCTGGGCTTCGACCGTCGCAAGCTTGTCCTTCGTCTGGCCGACGAATTCCGGTTCCCGGATGAAGATCGACAGCATGCCGACGCCCGAAATCATCACGTCGTCCGTGGTAATATTGGCGGCACGCTTGTTCTGGGTGAGGTCGGCGTAGTTTTTCAGGCCCTTGGTGAGCGCGATGCGGAAGCCGGCCTCGTGCGTACCGCCCTCGGGCGTCGGGATCGTGTTGCAGTAGGAATGGATCTGCGGGTCGCCGCCATACCAGGTGATCGCCCATTCGAGCGAACCGTGGCCGCTCTCCTTCTCCGACTTGCCGGCAAAGATCTCGCGCGTGACGGTGAACTCGTTGCCCATCGTCGCCTTGAGGTAATCCTTCAAGCCGCCGGGGAAGTGGAACACCGCCTTTTCGGGAACATCGGCACCTTCCGGCGCCAGTTCCGGATCGCAGCTCCAGCGGATTTCGACGCCGCCGAACAGATAGGCCTTTGAGCGGGCCATGCGGAAAACGCGGGCCGGTTCGAAGCGGGCGTGATCGCCGAAGATCTGCGGGTCGGGATGGAAGCGGACGCGCGTGCCGCGCCGGTTGTGCACATCGCCCAGCTCTTCCAGGCCGCCGACCGGCAAGCCGCGCGAGAAGCGCTGGCGATAGAGCTTGCGGTTGCGGGCGACTTCGACTTCCAGATCGTCCGACAGCGCGTTGACGACGGACACGCCGACGCCATGCAGACCGCCTGACGTTTCATAGGCCTTGCCGTCGAACTTGCCGCCGGCATGCAGCTTGGTCATGATGACTTCGAGCGTCGACTTGCCGGGCACCTGCGGATGGTTTTCCACGGGAATGCCGCGGCCGTTGTCGGTGACCGTCAGATAGCCTTCCCGATCAAGATAGACTTCGATGAAATTGGCGTGGCCGGCCACGGCCTCGTCCATGGAGTTGTCGATGACTTCGGCAAAAAGGTGGTGCAGCGCCTTCTCGTCCGTGCCGCCGATATACATGCCGGGACGCATGCGGACGGGCTCGAGCCCTTCGAGAACACGGATGGAGCTCGCGCCATATTCCTCCGACGATTGGGTCGTCGGAGCCGCGCGCTGTGCGGGCGCAGGAGCCGGCTTTTCTGTCTTTGCGGCCGGCTTTTCCGCCGCTTCCGGTTTCGGCGGGCGGGGGAGGCCGGAGAAGAGATCGTTGCTGTTATCCATAGAATTTCAAGCTGCTCAGATTTGTTCTGGTGGGGCCAGACCCCTTTATTATCGCATTTGTCGCCGGTATTCGCGAATCACCGTGATTCTGCCAGAAACGGCACACAAGAGCGATGGTGCCCCACGACAGGGCAGATTCATGAAAGAGATTTGCGTTGCCGGGTGAAGAATGGCAAGCCCGATGGCCGATCGGAGGAAGTGTCCGCATGCCAATGTCCACAGCTCATTTGCCCATCCTGTCCGCAATCTCCGGCATTTTGCTTCTGGCGTCCACCCAAGCGGCTTCGGCAGACATGCTGAAGCCTTTCAAGGACGAGCTGTTTGCCAATCAGACAGTCATCGAAACTCACGACAACGGCGCGTTCCAGACGATCGATTACCAGGAAATGCGTGACATTAACGGCCGCGACCAGATTCCGGAAAAGCGTGTGAAGCCGGCCTATGTCGATACCGGCGTGCGCTGGAAGGCGCAGGAAGACGAAACCCTGCAGCTTGGCGACCGTAAAGTGGATGTCACCCGCATAGGCCAAGCGTCGAAGCAGGCCTTTACCGTCATCTTCATCCACGGCCGCGGCGGCGACCGCAGGCTCGGTTCCAACGATTATACATTCGGCGGCAATTTCAACCGGCTGAAGAATCTGGCCTACCGCAATGGCGGCACCTATTATGCGCCGAGCGTCAAAGGGTTCGACAGCAACGGCGTCGCCGATATCGCCGCGCTGATCCGTTATTCCTACGAGCAGTCTGGCGGCAAGCCCGTCATCCTCACCTGCGCCTCCATGGGCAGCTTCATCTGCTGGGGCATCACCCGCGATGGCGAAAGCGTCAAGCGCCTGAAGGGCATGGCGATCCTGAGCGGCGTCACCGATCCGGATTTCACGAAGAGCGCCTTCTACAAGGCCAAGCTGCCGCTCTGGTTCACACATGGCAGCAAGGATCCGGTCTATGCTGCGGCCGACCAGCAGGCGCTGTTCGAAAAACTCTATAAGGCGCATTATCCGACACGCTTCACGCTTTTCGAGACCGGAAATCACGGAACGCCGGTACGCATGACCGATTGGCGCAAGGTGCTGAACTGGATCGTCGATCCACAGGCATCTTAAAACGCTCAGACGCCGGATTATTTTCCGGATAAGCATTTTTCAAACGATTTTAACTGGTTCCGGTCCCGTTCGATAACTTTCCTTTCCTCCCCCTTTTTGTTAGTCCGACTGTTGAAATAGGGGGAGACATTCGGAATGACGAAGACCGTACGGCCGCTCCTGGCCGGAAATTGGAAGATGAACGGCACGCGCGCGAGCCTGGATCAGATCAAGGCGATCGCGGATGGCGTCAAGGCGCCGCTGTCGGAAAAGATCGATACGCTGCTGTGCCCCCCGGCCACATTGCTCTATGTCGCGACAGCGCTTTGCGACGACAGCCCGCTCGCCATCGGCGCCCAGGACTGCCATCAGCAGGTGAGCGGCGCCCACACCGGCGATATCTCGGCCGAGATGATTGCCGACTGCTTCGGCACTCATGTCATCGTCGGCCATTCCGAGCGCCGCAGGAATCACGCTGAAAGCGATATGCTGGTACGCGCAAAGGCGCAGGCAGCGCATGATGCAGGGTTGATTGCCATCATCTGCATCGGCGAGACTGCCTATGAGCGCAACAGCGGCCAGACTTTGGAGGTTCTGAAGCGGGAGCTGCTGGGGTCGATTCCGGATGGCTCGACGGCGGCAACGACCGTAATTGCTTACGAGCCCGTCTGGGCAATCGGCACCGGCGTCGTCCCCACTCAGGAAAATGTCGAGGAGGCACACGCCTTCATCCGCGCCGAGCTGATCCAGCGCTTCGGCAAGGACGGCGCGAATATGCGAATCCTTTACGGCGGATCGGTCAGCGGCGCCAACGCGCGCGATCTTCTCGATGTTCCACACGTCAACGGCGTGCTTGTCGGAGGGCAGAGCTTGAAAGCCGCCGACTTCCTCGCCATTTATGCGGCATTCGAACGGCAGTTCGCCTGAAGCAACGACTTGCCCGAAATTCCGGCCCTAAAAGGACTTGGAATAGGCGAGAGCCTCATGTAAAGAGCCGCGAGCTTTTATTTTTGATGCCCGCACCGGGCAGGACTGGATCTATGCAAACCGTACTGCTTGTCATCTATCTCATGGTTGTCATCGCCCTCATCGGCGTTGTGCTGATTCAGCGCTCGGAAGGTGGCGGCCTCGGCATCGGCGGCGGATCGGGCTTCATGTCCGCGCGCGGTACGGCCAATGCGCTGACGCGCACCACGGCCATTCTCGCGGCGCTCTTCTTCGCGCTCGCGCTCGGCATGAACGTGCTGTCGCGCTTCGAAGCTCGCCCGACCGACATTCTCAACCGTATCCCGAGCACGGCCGGCCAGGGCAACGGCATCCTTGATTCGCTCGGCGGCCAGAAGGGTTCCGCTCCGGCGACGACGCCGGCCAAGCCGGCCGACAATAGCGGCGTTCCGAACAGCGGCGCCGTCGCGCCGCAGTCGCAGGCGACACCGCCTGCCTCGACGAACCAGCCCGCCGCGACGGCACCTG
>NZ_JAUQTZ010000220.1:0-6763 GCF_059803845.1 Rhizobium sp. UFLA01-1127
CATCCAGGATGATCCCGAACTGCTGGAGCGGTTGAAGAAGATCCGCGACAACGATCAGGTCAAGGCACTGATCGTTTCCATCTCGTCGACCGGCGGAACCACCTATGGCGGCGAGCGCATCTTCAAGGCGATCCGCGCCGTTGCCGCCAAGAAGCCCGTCGTATCCGACATCCGCACCGTCGCCGCTTCGGCCGGCTATATGATCGCAACGGCCGGCGACGACATCGTTGCGGGCGATACGTCGATCACCGGGTCGATCGGCGTCATCTTCCAGTATCCGCAGGTCAAGGACCTGCTCGACAAGGTCGGCGTTTCCCTCGACGAGATAAAATCGGCGCCGCTGAAGGCCGAACCGTCGCCCTTCCATCCGGCAAGCGAAGAGGCCAGGAACATGATCCGCAATATGGTCATGGACAGCTACGGCTGGTTCGTAGATCTCGTTGCGGATCGCCGCAAGCTGCCGCGCGGCGAAGTGCTGAAGCTTGCCGACGGCAGCATCTTCACCGGCCGTCAGGCGCTTGAGAACAAGCTGATAGATACGCTCGGCGGCGAGGATGAAATTCTCTCCTATCTCGAAACGCGCAAGGTCAAGAAGGATCTGCCGATCGTGGATTGGAAGCGGGAAGACAAAACTGCGTCCTTCTTTTGGCCCGGGGCCGCTTCCTGGTTGCTAAATCGTCTCGGTTATGATGATTTGATCAAGGGAGAGAGTCTTCAGAAAATCATGACCGATAAGTTGTTTCTTGACGGCCTGCTTTCAGTTTGGCAGGGTGCAGCCAATTGATAAATCAATGATTTAAGGGGATAGCCGTGATCAAGTCGGAATTGGTGCAGATCGTTGCCGCCCGCAACCCGCATCTCTACCACCGTGACGTCGAAAATATCGTCAACGCCGTCCTCGACGAGATCACCGATGCACTCGCGGCCGGAAACCGGGTCGAACTTCGCGGATTCGGCGCTTTTTCCGTCAAGAACCGGCCTTCGCGCTCCGGTCGCAATCCCCGCACCGGCGATACGGTCTTCGTCGAAGAAAAATGGGTTCCGTTCTTCAAGACGGGCAAGGAGCTGCGCGAACGTCTCAATCCGGGCGCCGGCGACGAGGAAGACGATAACTGATCGGCCCGTTCCGGCCGGATTTCCCCCAAATACTTCGACGGAAATAGCCGTCTGACATGATTGTGCCGCGACGCGGCGGCACTTGAATTCGGCCGCCTCTTTTCTATTCTGCGGCAGAAGGCAGCTTGGATGTGGGCATTCATGGCTGCGGACAAAGGAGCTGCGCAATGGCCAAGAAGATCGTCAATCTGCTGATATTGCTGCCGCTCGGCATCATTCTCATCGTATTCTGCGTCGCCAACAGGCAATCCGTCACGCTGGCCTTCAATCCATTCCGGCCGGACGATCAGGTGCTGTCGCTGAATGCGCCTCTGTTCTTGCTGCTGTTTGCGGCGCTGATCCTCGGCATGCTGGTGGGGAGCGCGGTCACCTGGTTCAGCCAGGGAAAGCACCGCAGGCGCGCCCGCAATCAATCGCGGGAAGCGGTACGCTGGCATGCTGAAGCCGACAGGCATCGCGCTCGTGCGGAAGAGATTGCCGGTCAGCTTCCGTCAAAATGATGCGGTGTCCGAAAGCCGCATTTCCTTGTAATCGCCTTCCGGCGAGGCGCCATCGCCGATGATCTCGAAGCCGAGGGCTCGATAGAAGGCCATGGCGCGCACGTTTCTGACCAGACATTTCAGCCGGTAGCGGCGCTTCGGCCAATCCGGCAGGGCGGCAAGCAGCGCCTTGCCGGCGCCATGTCCCTGAAAAGCCGATTGAATGTAGAGCATATGGATGAAGTCGTCCGGCTCCCAAATCGCGGCGAATCCGGCAATCACACCGCATTCCTCCTCGCACACGTACAAGCGCTCACCATTCGTATGAATGGCGAAATCTTCCAGAGTGAAGTGATCGGGATCGACCCAGAGGAATGTCTCGCGACGAACGCGGAGATAGATCTCCGCAAGCTGCGGCATATCCTGTTCGCGTGCCGGCCGGATGGTCCAGATATCGGATTTCGATGTCATAGTTTTCTATATGGGCGCAAAAAGCGCCCACAGCAATCACGAGTTGGCCTGACCGTTGATCGCCGCGGTAAAATCGGCGAAAAACTGCTGTGCCAACTTCCTGGCGCTGGAATCGACCAGCCGCGAGCCGAGCTGCGCGATCTTGCCGCCGACCTGCGCCTTCGCCTCATATTGCAGGATCGTCTCGCCGCCTTCTTCCCTGAGGACGACGTCGGCGCCGCCCTTGGCGAAGCCGGCGATGCCACCCTTTCCTTCGCCCGATATCGTGTAGCTTTCCGGTGCGTTGATGTTGGAAAGCTTGACCTCGCCGTTGAAGGATGCGGAAACCGGGCCGATCTTCAGTTTCACGGTCGCCGTCAGCTCCGTCGGAGAAATCTGCTCAAGGCTTTGGCAGCCGGGAATGCATTGCTTGAGGATCTCGGGATCGTTCAGTGCCGCCCACACTGCGTCCCTGGGTGCTGCGATCCGCTCCTCGCCGGTCATGTCCATGCACAGTCCTCCCTATGTGACATTTTGTGCATGGATCATCGCAGATCGGAAAGCGCTTTGCCAAGTGGCGGCCAGATGCTATTTGCACGCACATATCAATTTTGAGACAAGCATGGTGAAACATAGGGAAAACCGGCCCGGCCAGAAAGCCGCGGGCGGTCTCGGGGCAAAACCCCGGCGTGACATGCCCGGCAAGCCACCGGCAAAATCCGCGCACGCCTCAAGGCCGGCCAAGCCTTCGCGCGATCACGGTGAGCGGGTGGCCGAACCGCGGGATGCGGCAACCGCTTCCGCCGCGCCCGAACGGCCGTTGATCTTGAGAAGCGGCGAACGGCCGGCAGAGCGCGTGCCCGTCATCCTCGAATCGCTGGGCGCCGGCGATTTTCACCTGATCGACAGCGGCAACGGACTGAAGCTCGAGCAATACGGCCCCTATCGCATCGTCCGCCCGGAGGCGCAGGCGCTCTGGCCGCCGGCGCTTGCCGCGCATATCTGGGACAATGCCGACGCCGTCTTCACCGGTGATACGGACGAGGACGGCATGGGCCGCTGGCGCTTCCCGCGCGAGGCGCTTGGCGAGACCTGGCCGCTGCAATTGCTCGGCGTCGATTTTCTCGGCCGTTTCACCGCCTTCCGCCATGTCGGCGTCTTTCCGGAGCAGATCGTGCACTGGGCCTGGATGAAGGAGCAGGTCGAGGCGGCGAAAAGGCCGCTGAAGGTGCTGAATCTCTTTGGCTATACAGGCGTCGCATCACTGGTGGCGGCTGCGGCGGGCGCGGAAGTCACCCATGTCGATGCCTCCAAGAAAGCGATCGGCTGGGCGCGCGAAAACCAGGCTTTGGGCCGCATGGAAAAGCTGCCGATCCGCTGGATCTGCGAGGATGCGATGAAGTTCATCCTGCGCGAGGAGCGGCGTGGCAACAAATATGATATCATCCTGACCGATCCGCCGAAGTTCGGCCGCGGCCCGAACGGCGAGGTCTGGCATCTGTTCGAGCATCTGCCGCTGATGCTGGATGTCTGCCGTGAAATCCTGTCGCCCAAGGCGGTCGGCCTCGTGCTGACGGCCTATTCCATCCGCGCCAGCTTCTATTCGATCCATGAGCTGATGCGCGAGACCATGCGGGGCGTGGGCGGCGTGGTCGAATCCGGCGAGCTCGTGATCCGCGAAGCCGGCCTCGACGGCCGCACGCCGGGCAGGGCGCTTTCTACCTCTCTCTTCAGCCGCTGGGTGCCGAAATGAACCAGGATTTCCGTAACGACGGCCCGCGCAAGGTCGGACAGGTCAAGGAGGTCACCTCGCTTGCTAATCCGATCGTCAAGGACATCAAGGCGCTGACGGTCAAGAAGTCGCGCGAGGAAAGCGGTGCCTTCCTGGCGGAGGGCCTGAAGCTCGTCATCGATGCGCTCGATCTCGGCTGGAGGATCCGCACGCTTGTTTATGCCAAGGCCGCCAAGGGCAAGCCGCTGGTCGAGCAGGTGGCCGCCAAGACGGTCGCCGCCGGCGGACTAGTGCTGGAGGTCAGCGAAAAGATCATCGGTTCGATCACCCGCCGCGACAATCCGCAGATGGTGGTCGGCGTTTTCGAGCAGCGCTGGCGGCCGCTTCGGGACGTCAGGCCGAAACCGGGCGAGACCTGGGTGGCGCTCGACCGCGTGCGCGATCCCGGCAATCTCGGCACCATCATCCGCACCGCCGATGCGGCCGGCGCATCCGGCGTCATCCTCGTCGGCGACACGACCGATCCGTTTTCCCTGGAAACCGTACGCGCCACCATGGGGTCGGTCTTTGCCGTTCCCGTCGTCAAGGCGACGCCGGAAGAGTTTCTGGCCTGGAAGAAGACCGCAAGCGTTGCCGTCGTTGCCACCCATCTGGCCGGCGCCGTCGACTACCGCACCATCGACTACAAGAGGAAGCCCGTCGTCATCCTGATGGGCAACGAGCAATCCGGCCTGCCGGATATCCTGGCGAAGGAGGCCGATGCGCTTGCCCGCATCCCGCAGGCAGGCCGCGCCGACAGCCTCAATCTGGCGGTTGCCACGGCAGTCATGCTGTTCGAAGCCCGCCGTCATATCCTGACACTCAGCGAGACGCGATGACCGAAAGCGAAACCCACGAACGGCCGACAATGAAGGCAGCCCTGTTTTCCCGGCCCCTGCCCATCCTGATCTTCATCGTGATCGCGGTCATTCTCGATCAGGCCATCAAGATCATGGTGGACCATTGGCTGCCGCTGCAGGAGATGGTGCCGATCATTCCGATGCTGGCGCTCTATCGCACCTACAATTTCGGCGTGGCATTCTCGATGCTGTCGGGCATGGACGGCTGGTTCATCGTCGGCATGCGGCTCGTCATCGTCGCCTTCGTGCTGTGGCTGTGGCGGCGCGCGCCGGATCACCGCTGGCTCGCGCATGTGGGGTTTGCCCTGATCATTGCCGGCGCGCTCGGCAACCTGATCGACCGGTTTCTCTACGGCCATGTGATCGACTACATTCTCTTCTATACGCAGACGTGGTCTTTCGCCGTGTTCAATCTTGCCGACAGTTTCATTACCGTCGGCGCGGGATGCGTCATCCTCGACGAGCTTCTGATGCCGAAAAAGGCAAAAACTTAAAATTCTAGCGAATCCCTGAAGGCATCGGGAACCGTGCCTGTGATAGCCAGTGTGCATGAGCACTCTGGCAAATTTGCAGGAAAAGCTTGCCGCGGCAGCAGTTCGCGGCCAAACGGAACCGATCGAGGGACTGGCCGAAAACGCGCCGGTCCCTGCAAGGCCGATCGAGTCGCCCCAGAATGGGGTTCGTCAACCGGCATTGCCCGCGCGGGCCTGGTGGCTGCAGGGCCATTGGCTGAATGGCGGTGGGCTCGTGGCGGGCGCTGCTCTTCTTGCGACCGGCTTTGCCGGAGGTCCCCTGACGCTGGCGGGCGTTTTGGCCCTCTTGGCCCTCGCACTCGCCGCTGCCAGCGTCGCCAAAATCCGAAGCGCAGCCCATAAGCCCGAGGCGGCCCTTACCGATTTCAGCGAGAGCGAGCACGACCGCCTGTGGGAACACAAGGAGAGCGTCGGCCTGCTTGCCACCGTCCATGACGCGCTTGGAGACATAGCAGTCACCCGCAGCATCGATCGCCGGATTCTGCACGCCAACGCCACCTTCCGCAAGCTGACGGGCAAGTCACATCCGGAAGGCCTGACGCTGGAAGAGGCCGGTCTCGTATTCCGTGCCGTCACCGACGCGAAACATCAGGACGCGGAAATCGCCACGCCCGACGGGCGGCGCATCTTCGCCTGGCACGATGTCATGTTCCGTGATCCGGCAACCGGACAATTGTGCATGCAGAGCATCGCGCGCGACGTGACGGAAGAGCGGCAGACCGCCCGGCTGCGCGAGGATGCGCGGCTGAAGGCCGAGTATAACAGTGCGGCCAAATCGCGGTTGCTCGCAACCGTCAGCCACGAGATCCGCACGCCGCTGTCGGGCATTCTCGGCATGAACCACCTGCTTGCCCAGACACCGTTGACTTTGGAGCAGGCAAATTATCTGACCGGCATTCGCCAATCGGGGCATGCGCTGGTGCAGTTGGTCGAAGACCTCCTTGATTTCTCCACGATCGAAGTTGGCCGCTTCCAGTTGCATCCCCGCCAGGAGGCTTTGCGTCCTCTGCTGGAGGGCGTCATCGAAATGCTCGCCCATCGTGCCCATGAAAAGGGCATCGAAATTGCCGCGAGCGTTGCCGCCGATGTCCCCGAAAGCATGGAGTTCGATCCCGCCCGTCTACGCCAGATCCTGTTCAACGTCATCGGCAATGCGGTGAAGTTCACCCAGACCGGCGGGGTTCTCGTCCGTGTCGATCTTCACGAGCGCGACTTGACGATATCGGTGCGGGACAGTGGCCCCGGCATGACGGAGGAAGAACAGGCGCGCGTCTTCGGTGAATTCGAACAAGCCGGCTCGGTCGTGGAAAGAAGCGCCGGCACAGGGCTCGGCCTTGCCATCTCCGCCCGCATCCTGCGTGAGTTCGGCGGCAGGCTCAGCGTCGCCAGCGAGCGCGGCGAGGGCAGCGAGTTCGTCATCTCCTTTCCGGTCGGCCTAGTTGCCGGGGAAGACGGGTACGGTCGTCGCGGCAGGATGCTCGGGGGATCCCGCGTCCTGCTGCTGGCTCCAGAGGGAGCAGCAAGCACGGCCATCATGCGGACCATTCAGACTCT